>JAGTVG010000107.1 GCA_018224645.1 Cyclobacteriaceae bacterium | reverse complement strand
GCGCCACGCGGATAATCTTGCACCTTGTATCTACGGCGGTTTCACACTAGTGCGTTCGACCGATCCGCTCGACATTGTTGAGATCGATTTTCCTTCACTCTTCGCAACGGTAATCCATCCGCAGATCGAGATCAAAACAAAGGATGCCAGGGAAATATTAAAAAAAGATATCCAGTTGAAAAACGCGATCAAACAATGGGGCAATGTGGGCGGCCTGATTGCGGGATTGTATAAAAGTGATTATGCCCTGATCGGAAGATCCATGCAGGACCATATCATAGAACCCATCCGGTCAATTCTGATCCCCGGATACGATCAGGTAAAAAAGGCGGCAATGGATGCCGGCGTTCTCGGATGCGGGATCTCCGGCTCGGGCCCGAGTATTTTTGCGCTCAGCAAGGGAGAAAAGACCGCCAGGAAAGCCGGTGAAAAAATGAGCTGTGAGTTTAGAAAAATCGGCGTGGATAGCGATCTTTATGTCAGCAGAATAAACAGTGAAGGTCCCATGATCATTGAATGATACATGAAATTCTACAGTACTAATTTACGTTCCCCGCAGGTTTCCTTCAGGGATGCCGTTCTCCATGGCATGCCTGCCGATCATGGATTATACATGCCGGTCACGGTACCGGAAATAGATGCTGAGATCATCAGAAAACTTCCGGGAATGCAGCTCGGAGAAATAGCCCATACCATCGGCAAATTATGGCTGAGTGAGGATATCCCGGACAGCGAACTGCAGGAAATAGCATATGAATCCATTAATTTTGACGCCCCGCTCATAGAAGTGGAAAAAAATATTTATTCACTTGAGTTGTTTCACGGACCTACCCATGCCTTCAAGGATTTCGGGGCCAGATTCATGGCCAGGACCATGGCTTACCTGCAACAGGAGGCAGATCAGGAAACAGTCATTCTTGTGGCTACTTCCGGCGATACCGGAAGTGCCGTAGCCAATGGATTCCTGGGCGTACCGGGGATTTATGTCGTCTTATTATATCCCAGCGGCAAGGTAAGTAATCTCCAGGAAAAGCAGATCACCACCCTCGACAGGAACATTACCGCCCTGGAAATCAATGGGACATTTGACGATTGCCAGATGCTCGTCAAACAGGCTTTTATGGATGAGGACCTGAACGACATCATGCATCTGACTTCTGCCAATTCAATCAATATAGCCAGGCTTTTGCCCCAATCATTTTATTACTTTTATGCCTATGGACAGGCTGCAGCGTTTGAAAAACCGGTTATTTTTTCCGTTCCCAGCGGAAATTTCGGGAACCTGTGTGGAGGGCTGCTGGCAAAAAAGATGGGTTTACCTGTCCGTAAATTTATTGCCGCCACCAACGCCAATAACATCTTCCCGAATTATATTCTGAAAGGGGATTTCAAACCCACGGCATCTGTCAAAACCATTTCCAATGCCATGGATGTCGGTAATCCAAGTAATTTCCCGAGAATCCTGGAAATCTATAACAATAATCACAGCCAGGTTAAAAATGACATAGAGGCTCAGGCCTATTCCGATTTTATCACAAAAAAAACAATCCGGAACGTGTATGAAAAAAACAAGTACCTGCTCTGCCCGCATTCGGCCATAGGTTATCTGGGAATTTCAGACCTGATGATGGATACTGAAGAGGACTGTACCGGTATATTCCTGGCAACGGCTCACCCGGCGAAATTTTTCAACGTGATCCATGAATTCCTCGATGTGGATATTCCCTTTCCTGCAGGATTAAAGTCAGTCCTGAATAAGAACAAGGAATCCATTTTCATGGAAAGTGACTATACGGACTTTAAGGAGTTCCTGATCCGGGCCGGGTGGCGAAAGGGCTGATCATCACCTGACTTCCTGCTTTATTTTTGGGTTCTCCGCTAAACCTGAAACTGACTGACACATCGGTTGATAGATTCTTTGTGAATCAAATTCCCCACATGAAATATGAACTTCTTAACAAATCATCCTGACTCATGAATTTCACAGAAGAATTTGAATAATTATTGTATTATTTATAGCAGAATTTATATTTTACATATAATTTTTAAAAAAGTGATCATTTAATTGACATCCAATAAAGAGGATCGTAAACAATAATTCATTTAAACAAATTACATTAAAACTGATGAAATCTTGAATTTTAAATATTTCAAAGAAGTGCCTGTAACCCTGATGGTCATTTTCATGGCCGGTATTTTTATGTTGAATCATCCTGTTTTCAGCCAGCAGGGGGATCAAAATGAGGAGTTGTCAGACACTGACCCGGAAAAATTCAATAAGGCAACAGAAAAGGTCATGGAAATTCAGGAAGAAACCAATGCCGAAGTGGAAAATGCCATTGAGGACAGCGGCATAAATCTTGAAAAATATAAGGAAATGATGCTTGCCTATCAGCAAAGTCCGGAAGTACAGGCAAAAGTCCATCAGATCCTTGAAGATGAGCAATAAAGGAATAACAAAATAATCCTACAACCGGAAGACTTCCGGATGATGCAGATCATATATGACATGATCTCAGGCGAACAAAAAACTCATGCCATGACTTGAAGTCATGGCATGAGTTTTTTTTGGAAATTAATGGTTATCACGTTATCAAATTTATTGGATATTTGCCGCTAAACATGCTTTGTTTATCTTTGCGGCTATGACTGACAATATTACCAGACCAGAGGAAAACGTACAACTGAAAAAAATCATTGCTCATGCCAAAGAGTATGGGTTTGTATATCCCTCCAGTGAAATATATGATGGCCTTCAAGCTGTTTATGACTATGGCCCATACGGGGTAGAACTGAAGAACAATATCAAGGACCTGTGGTGGCAATCCATGACCCAACTTCATCAGAATATAGTTGGTTTGGATGCGGCTATTTTTATGCACCCTTTGACCTGGAAAGCCTCAGGCCATATAGACAGTTTCAGTGATCCCATGATCGATAACAAGGATTCGAAAAAACGTTACCGTGCGGATGTCCTGATCGAGGAAAAAGCTGCCGTTTATGAACAGCAGGGCGATCTGGATAAGTCGAAAAACCTGTTGAAAGAAATGGGACAACTGCTTGAAAAGGAAAATCTGAAAGGCGTAAACGAGCTGATCATCCGGGAAAATATTGTCTGCCCGGTCTCAGGTACGGCAAACTGGACTGATGTCAGACAGTTCAATCTGATGTTTTCAACACAGATCGGTTCGGTATCGGAAGAAACAAACACCATTTACCTGAGGCCGGAAACTGCGCAGGGAATTTTTGTCAACTTTCTTAATGTTCAGAAGACAGCCAGGTTGAAAATCCCTTTTGGCATAGCCCAGATCGGAAAAGCATTCAGGAATGAAATTGTGGCAAGGCAGTTTATCTTCAGGATGAGGGAATTTGAACAGATGGAAATGCAGTTCTTCATCCGTCCGGGAGAGGAAATAAAGTGGTATGAACACTGGAAGGCAAAACGTCTCAGATGGCATAAGGCTATGGGCATACCGGAACATAAATTAAGGTTCCATGATCATGATAAACTGGCCCACTACGCCAATGCGGCCGTAGATATAGAATTCGATTTTCCTTTCGGTTTCAAGGAAGTGGAAGGGATCCACAGCCGGACAGATTTTGATCTCGGGAATCACCAGGAACTGTCCAGGAAAAAATTGCAGTATTATGATAATGACATCAATGAGAGTTATGTCCCCTATGTTGTGGAAACATCGGCCGGAGCCGACAGGTTGTTCCTGATGATCCTGGCCAATGCCTATCGTGAGGAGGAAGTGGGAGAAGGTGAAAACAGGAAAATAAGGGCATTTCTGAAAATCCACCCGGCCCTCACCCCCATAAAAGCCGCCATTTTCCCATTGGTAAAAAAAGACGGACTGCCGGAAGTTGCAAAAAAAATATTTGATGACCTGAAGCCGGATTTCAACCTTATCTATGAGGATTCACAATCAATCGGGAAAAGATATACCCGGCAGGACCTGATCGGGACACCGTATTGTGTTGCCATTGATCATCAGACCCTCGCGGATCAATCGGTCACCATCCGTGACAGGGATACGATGGACCAGGTAAGGGTTAATATCGGGGAGCTTCGGAATGAAATAGAAAAACGGGTTTCCATTAGAAATATACTGAAAGAGCTGATTGACTGATCCTGGACCAGCGCTGTACAGATAAAATTCCTGATCAGACGGAAAAGTTGATTTTATAAATATCATCCTGAATATCAATTTTTTATGCTATATCGGTCCTTTGCGCCAGATATTCATAAATTTTTCGGATTAACTTTGCTCATCTTATTAACAGCATAAAAATGGCACAGGTAGTGGCTATTGTAGGCAGACCCAATGTGGGGAAATCGACCCTGTTCAACAGGCTTGTGGAGAAAAAACAGGCGATCATGGACGACAGAAGCGGTGTTACCCGTGACAGACATTATGGATTGGCCGAATGGAACGGAAGAACATTCACGGTGATCGACACCGGGGGATACGTGACGGGTTCGGTGGACATATTTGAAAAAGCAATCCGGAACCAGGTGGAAATTGCGATCAGGGAGGCTGATTTTATTTTTTTTATGGTGGACACAAAAACCGGTCTGATCGATCTCGACCAGGAATTTGCCAGTATCCTTCGTTCCGCCGGGAAGCCCGTTTTTGTCATTGCCAATAAATCGGATAACCATGCCCTGCGACTTGAGGCAACCGAATTTTATGCGTTGGGTTTTGATAATATTTACCCGGTCTCTTCAACCAATGGTTCCGGGACAGGTGAACTGCTTGACGATCTTGTAAATGCTTTCGAACCTGAGACCGGCGATAAGGATGAAGAGAACATACCCCGCGTAAGCATCCTGGGGCGTCCCAATGTGGGTAAATCTTCACTGCTGAATATTTTGCTTGGCGAGGAAAGATCCATTGTCACTGAAATTGCGGGAACTACCAGGGATTCTATCAATTCACATTATAATTTATATGGGAAGAATTTTATCCTGATCGATACCGCAGGGATCAGGAAAAAAACAAAAGTAAGGGATAACATTGAATTTTACAGCGTGATGCGGTCGATCAAAGCATTACAGGACAGTGATGTCTGCCTGATCATGATCGATGCCACCCTTGGCCTTGAAGGTCAGGACATGAACCTCATCTCCCTGGCCAACCGGTACAAAAAAGGGATCCTGCTACTGGTGAATAAATGGGACTTGATTGAAAAGGATACTGCTACGGCCCAGAAATTCAAGAAGGAAGTCGACAGTAAACTGGGACCCCTGAGTTTTGTTCCCATCCTGTTCATTTCAGCCCTGAATAAACAGCGGATCTTCCAGGTAGTGGAAAAATCCATGGAAATTTATGAAAACCGTCAACGCAAGATACCCACATCGGCGCTGAATAAGGCACTCCTTCCCCTGATTGAAAAATATCCGCCTCCGGCCGTTAAAGGGAAGTATATCAAGATCAAATATATCACCCAGTTGCCGACAGAAACCCCTACTTTTGCTTTCTTCTGTAACCATCCCCAGTATATCCAGGTTCCGTATGAACGGTATTTGATGAATAATATCCGGGAACAATTTGATTTCTCCGGGGTACCCATCAAGGTGATTTTCAGGAATAAATGATGGGAGGGGGGCTTGATGAAAGAGAAATTTAAAGCGATCCTCAGCAAATACGTTCCGGAAAATTCGGTTGGTTATTGTGTGGACCTGTGGGACCAGCACAGGTTCAGTTTCAAGGTTTCCAGGGAAAGAAGATCAAAATTAGGAGATTACCAGTTTCATAAAGCCAGGAGACAACACATCATCACCATAAACGGAAGCCTGAACCGGTACGGATTCCTCATCACCTTCATCCATGAAGCCGCCCACATGATCCATTTCGAACTCAGGGGAAATAATCATAGGCCCCACGGGATCTTCTGGAAAAAGGTTTTCAGGGAACTGATGAACCCGCTCCTGAACCAGGACATTTTCCCGCACGATCTCCTGGAACAGTTAAAAATTCACATGAAAAATCCGAAAGCTTCGAGTTACAGTGATCCTGCACTGGCCAGGCTGATCAAAAAATATGATCCTGACCGCTCTTATTCCGAGTTTTTCCTTGAGGAACTGACGGCAGGAGAGAAATTCAGGTTTCATGGCAGGACCTATGAGAAAGTAGAAAGCCGGAGGACGAGGTGCTTATGCCGGGAAGTAAACTCCGGGAAAAAATACCTGATCTCTGAAATGGCCATGGTAAGGAAATTATGATAGAGAATACACGAACTTTCCTTCCGGGCGGTAGCTGAGGAATAACGCCCCTCAGTCATCCTGACCCCGCCTAGGGCTGGACGAGGAATCTGATACAGACAGTAAGGGCGTTGTGTGTTCTAAGAACCGGAAGAACGATGATCTCGTTTTCAGATCCCTCCGTTTCAGTCGGGATGACAATGCGCGAACTGTCATTCCGATCCCGCCTTGGGCGGGACGAAGGATCTGATACAGACATTAAACGCGTCGTGTGTTCTAAGACCCGGGAGAACGATGATCTCGTTATCAGATCTCTTCCCGCTTGCAGCGGGATCGAGATGACACGGAAGGATGACACGGAGCAGAACAGAGGAAACGTCAGGATCAACTCAACGCGATCCGCCTGCTAATCAGATGTTCTACTTTTTCGAACAGCTGAATGGGATTGTATGTCCTCCAGTTATCGATCTGCAGTGTTCCGCCATAGATCAGGTAGGAATCAAGGTTATAAATCTCCCATTCACGAAGGATAAAATCCCTGAAATTGATTGCAGCAATCCATCCTGCATCCACATCTTCGTACCACTCCTCATAATAACAATCATCTGAGCCATGGAAATTAAAGATATGATCCCCCACCAGTATGTATTTCCGGATCCCGTGCTGCGTGAAATGATCGATGATATTTCGTTTCAGATGCATAATATCATTGTTAATGGCATCATTCCATTCCCCGATAAATTCCATGATGCATAGGCCCACATCATAATTTACATACAGGATCTTGGTGTAAAGGGTTTCCGATCCCATAAAATCCCAGGCAGGATCTATAAAATAGTTGTATATGGCATCTGTATAAAGATCATAGTTATATTCTTTCCCGTAAAAGGGAGAATTTTCATCCTCGCTCGAATCATAATATTTCAGCCACCTGTAATACGGCTCTATCTCGTGCACTTATTTAAATATTAATTTCCCTACAACTTCAAATCTGTTAAAAACAAAATCATTATGGGGAGCCTCTGGAAATTCAAGGGTCAGATCCTGTCCTGCCCAATGTTCATAATGTCTGCCATTCCGCCATAACCGTGAAGGAGTCAGGTCATAGATCAGACCCCGGTATGCGCACCAGATCTTATCGCGGTCCTGCCCATTTCTTAACGCAAGCTGTCGTATCGTATATGATTTAACCCCGATCATTCCAGAATTATTTTCAATTTAAAATTTTATAAGAATTCAACAGATATATTTTCACATTTACGCAACGGAGTCAACCCTCATCCCGGCCTTTTTACCGGGAGGGCTCTACCACGCTCCGCCGTATCGCCCTGATAAAAACGGGGAAAGCCGAAGCAGGTGAAAAATTTATCAATTTTTCAGGTTAAGTTCATTCAACAGAATCAACTTGCCGTCCAATAAGTCTATAAAATTACGTAATGTTCAGGCAAAGGTTCTGAATCAGGGGATATAGATCATCCCTTGACCACAGCCAGGGGCTTCAGTTTTGCCACTTTTTTTGCAATACCTGCCTGATGCACGGCTTCAACAACCAGGTTTACATCCTTATAGGCTGCGGGGGCTTCTTCGGCTATCCCCGACAGGGATCCCGCCTGTATATGGATCCCCTGCAGCCGTAATTCATCCTGGAGTTCACGGCCATGGATATTCTTTCTTGCCGCACGCCTCGACATCCGCCTTCCTGCACCATGACAGGTGGATCCGAATGATTTCAACATGCTTAGCTCCGTTCCCGCAAGCACATAGGATTCTGTCCCCATACTTCCGGGGATCAGTACGGGTTGGCCGGCAGCCTGGTACGTCACCGGGAGCTCGGTGAAACCAGGTCCATAGGCACGGGTTGCACCCTTTCTATGCACGATCAGTTTGCGTTTTTCCCCATTGATCACATGGGTTTCAAGTTTGGCTATATTATGGGCAACATCGTAGACAAGGTCTAGTTTTTCCTCAGCGCCGAAAATATTCTGCCATACCTTTCTGATCTCCCAGGTGATCACCTGACGGTTACACCAGGCATAGTTGGCACAGGCAGCCATCGAGGTAAAATAATCCTGTCCTATGGATGAATTGAATGGCACACAGGCAAGCTCACGGTCAGGCAATATAATATCATATCCGGCCATTTCAGTTATCATCAAACGGATATAATCCGTGGCATTCTGATGCCCTAATCCCCTGGAGCCTGTATGGATCAGGATCACCACCTGGCCTTCCCGGATACCATATGCCTCTGCAACTCCCTTGTCAAAGATCTCCGACACGCGGTCAACTTCCACAAAATGATTCCCGGATCCGATGGTGCCTAACTGATCATGTCCCCGCTGTTTTGCACGGGTGGAAACAGTTTTTATCCTGGCATCCGTTAACCTGCCATTCGATTCGATAAATTCAAGGTCTTCCCCATGACCATATCCATTCTCAACAGCCCAGGCGGCCCCATACCGCAGCACACCTTCCACTTCCTTATTTTTAAGTTTTAATGGGCCGCCTTTCCCCATACCGGAAGGTACCTCACGGTAAAGTTGCTTTGAAAGATCTTCAAGATGATTCCTGATATCCTTAAAATCCAGTGCAGACTTCAACAGGCGGACCCCGCAATTGATATCATAACCAATTCCCCCGGGTGAAATAACTCCGTCAGGATATTTTGTGGCTGCAACACCCCCGATAGGGAACCCATATCCTTCATGCGCGTCAGGCATCAACAATGCGGCCATTTCTATACCAGGAAGTGTGGTAACATTGAGCAACTGATCGAGTGAACGATCGGTCAGGAGTGCTTCGATGATCGGCTGGCTGGCAAAGATAATGGCTGGTACCCGCATATCTGCCCTGGTTCCCATGGGGATCTCCCATTGCCAGTCATTTACCCTTACCAGTTGTTCCCATTGAACCATGCGCATTAAATATCAAGTATGACAACTATTTGAAGAATGCCCAGGGAAGATTGTCTGATCTCTGCTTCATGATACGTCACGGCTTTTACGTCCTTGATGAACTTGTTGACAGGATATCCGTTAAGTTCTATCTCCACCGCCCGTTCATCGAAAATCTCAAGTGAATTTATATCGTCAAAAACACATTTATTCACATGATTCAGGCTGAGCACCTCATTCAGCATATCGATGAACAGGGTGGTCAGATCAAGGGATTCAACCCTGATTTTTTTCGAGATCGTATACTTTTTTTCTCTGACGGCGGGAGAAATGATTTTCGCCAATCCGAGAATTCCGGCACGGAACAACTCATGCCTTGAATTGGATTTGATAAGCAACCTGATATCAGAAGTATGGGATAATACCCGGATCGATTTCATTTTTTGATCTGGTAGTTCTTTATTAATATACAATATCGCCGAATAAAAAAACAGGGAAATGGCAGGGAATTACAATTAATCCGAGAGGAAAGTTAATTTTACATTGTTAGCCTCATTTTCCAGGATTACCCTCTGCATGTCGGCAAACGTACTCCACAAGCCAGATTCAACGATCGGATCTATGATCCAGCGGGGCATAACCGGTTTTGATTTCGTAAAAATATAATATTCGATCTGCACCCTGCCGTCAGCCAGCGGGGTAAAATGCCATGCCCCGTCAAAATGCGGAATCCTCTGAACACCATTTTCTTCAGGTCTATCATCCGGCCTGCCTTCCAGTTTTATCTGCACAGCACTGGTTTCACGGTCCTGCTGCAGCGTGTTGAAGGTGATCAGGTCCTGGTTGTTAAGGGGCCATGGAATCCTGAACTGGGTATAGGCATACCAATGATACTTATCCTTTTCATCAAAATGATCGTATTCCTTTACGCGGTTAAGCCAGATTTTTACCTGTTTTTCATCCGTTAAGGCCAAAACTGATGCATCAAGGGAAGCTTCAACCTGCATGACGGCGTGCATCTGACGGGCCTTCCTTCCCTCCTCTGCCTCGATCCACCGGGTATAGATCCGGATACCGTCCTTATCCCTTTTTAACCGCCATTCATCGTAAACTTCCGGATCCTCCTGATCCTGCTGGGCAGCTGCGGAAAAATTCAAATGCATGATCACCAGGTAAATCAGGGCAATTATCCAGCGTTTATGACAATAAATGAATGATATCATATAATTTATATTTAATTCAGAAAATTCAGTATATGACTGAAATCATAAGCATTCTCCCGAAAAGTCCCTTAATTAACTTCAGGTAGTGGATTAATCCGTATTAAAAACCATCCGATACGCTTTTACCGGCACGTTCAGGTCAGATAGCCTGGTGCAAAAGGATAAAAGCTGCGGTAATGGAAGGAAACTGCCCCATTAGCGATTTTTGTTGTTAATCCCTTGAAAATCCATTCCATCGGCCGGTAAACTGACCTTACGGAAGAGAGAAGGGAATGACGGAATTTGCTTTTACGGGTTTTCCCAACTTGAAAAATACTAAATTCAGGTTTAATAAAACCTATGATTAAGAGAAATTTCTTTGGATCCTTAAAATGTTCGTCATGCCAGAAGAAAATAATTATCATTCAGGACAGAGAATCGTCATCGATGCACGCCAGGTGCCCGGAAAACAGAGAAAGGAATTTTTTTTCTCCACCTTCGACAGGCTGAAGGAAGGCGAGGAATTGATCATCATAAACTCCCACGACACGTCGCCGCTGATGAAATTGTTTAACCGGGAAAGACCCGGACTTTTTAATTGGAACTACCTGGAGGAAGGACCTGAACGCTGGGAGATATGCATTAAAAAAATACCTGCCGAAAATCTAAAAGTGTCCGATATCATCTCGATCAACCCGGAGGCCATATTTATCCTTGCCGATTACGGGATCTATTTTTATACGAATCTGGATACAAAGATCAAAAATCTCACCCTGAACAGGCGGGATGATTACAACGGGATCATCAACAAACTGGTGAATTTTAAAACTGGTCTTTTCACTGCCATTCGCCCGGAGATCTGGTCTGTCCGGATAATCATCCGTTACATCATTGAGAATCATCATCAGCATCTTCATAAAAAACTTCCGGAATTGCAGGAACTGATCAGTCAGCTGAGCCTTAATTTCGGTTCGGATTTCCCCCATCTTCAGTCATTGGAGACTCGCTTCCGGCAATTCATAGAAGAAATTACCGATCACCTGCAGGATGAAGAGGAAAAAGTGTTTCCCTTCGTCGGGGCGATTTCGGACAAGGAAACGATCAGCGAGACCGAACGGCATGAAATGAAGGAAAAACTGAACTGGATCATCGAGGATCATTTTCTTGCCGGCGATAACCTTCAGACGATCCGAAAGATCTGCAATAATTTCCAGTGGAACCGGGAGGAGATCCCGGGATTGAAAGTGTTGTACAGGGAACTCCAGGAACTCGAAAAAGATTTTCTGCTTCATATCCTTTTCGAAAATCATTTCCTTTCAAAGGCCGTCGAACGGCAATTATCTTTAAAATAGTGTATCTTCAGGGTTTAACTGCCAGGGTTAAAGCCAAACATGATCATTCCTGAGGAGATATTGGTCGAGTACAAGGCGCAGGTCATCCATTTCAACAAGGATGATTACGTGTTTTTTGAAGATGAAAACCCGGATTATTACTTCCAGATAAAATCCGGCATCGTTAAAATGTCCTCGTTCAGCACCGACGGGCAGGAATTCATCCAGGGGATTTTTTATGAGGGGCAATCCTTTGGCGAACCGGCAATTTTTGGCGGTTTTCCTTATCCCAGCAATGCCATTGCCATGACCGAAAGTGTGCTGTTCAGGCTGAACGTCTCCATTTTTTTTGAGATCCTTAAAAATCATTTTGAACTCCATAAAAAATTCAACCTGATCCTGGCGGAAAGGCTCAGGTATAAATCAACCATATTGAAGGAAATTTCTTCCTACAGCCCCGATCACATCATCCTGACATTGCTCCGTTACATCAGAGAACGGGAGCAGCCCGATCGTGAACAGCCGTTTATCGTGCCGTTTACCCGGCAGCAGATCGCCGACATGACCGGGCTACGCGTTGAAACCGTGATCCGTACCATAAGAAAATTACATCAGGAAAAGAAGCTGGAGATCAGGGAACACAAGATCATGCTTAAGTAAAAAGAGATGACATCTTTTGGAAAGATTGTCATCCCGACTGAAATGGAGGGATCTGAACACGTAATCATCGTTCTCCCGGTTCTTAGAACACACGACGCAAAGAGATGACATCTTTTCGAAAGATGTCATCTCTTCTCCACCCTTATGATTTCAATCATAAACACGAACCCACCTTACCGGATATCTTAGCATACAGGAAAAAACATATATATCATGGTTCAAAACAAAATAAACTTATTGATTGCTTCATTGATGATCGGTGGTATGGTTTTCTCATGTTCAGGGAAAAAACAGCCATCCGGTCTGAGGGAAACACAATCACAAAATAACAAACCGGTCTCCTATGAACAGGCAGTAGAGGACTGGCGAAACAATAAGGGCGTAGGTCCGATAATAGATATCGAATTGGACCCGGTTGACCAGGCAATGGTTGCACGGGGCAATGAAGTTTTTGAGAATAACTGTACAGCCTGTCACCTCCCGTACAAGGAAAAAATTGGTCCCGCACTGGTTGGGATCACGGAAAGGAGAACCCCGGAATGGATCATGAACATGATTCTGAATCCCGAGGAAATGGTAAAGACCGATCCCATATGTATCGGCTTGCTGGCCAGGTACAATGCCGTGATGGCAGATCAGAACCTGGATGAGGAGGAAGCCAGGGCCATTCTCGAATATTTCCGAACTTTAAAAATCGACCCACAGGAAGATCCCAGTTAACCCTTTTAATTATATGATCATGAACAGAAAATTTTTGACCTTTCTCCTGATCCTGCCGGTATTGTTCATACATACCCGCTGTAATCAGGGCGGTGGAACAACAGGCGCCCTTGGCGCTTCGAATGCTGCTGAAAAAGTATATATTGCCCCGGGTGAAAAGGATAAATATTATGCTTTTATGTCGGGAGGATATTCAGGGCAGGTCAGTGTTTACGGCCTTCCTTCCGGCAGATTATTCAGGGTGATCCCTGTTTTCAGCCAGGATCCTGAAAAAGGTTACGGCTACAACGAGGAAACGAAGCCCATGCTGATGACCACCTACGGATTTATACCGTGGGACGATGCCCACCATCCAAAACTTTCTCAAACGAATGGAGTACATGATGGTAAATTCCTTTTTATTAACGGAAATAATACACCCCGGATAGCCCGCATCGATCTGACCACCTTTGAAACAACGGAAATCATACAGATCCCGAATTCGGCGGGTTGTCATGCGTCACCCTATCCCACAGAAAATACGGAATATCTCGTGGCCGGCACCAGGTTCAGTGTTCCGATCCCCCAGGAGGATGTTCCCATCAACAGTTACAAAGAGAATTTCAAGGGAACCTTCACCTTTATCAGTGGCGGACAGGAGCACGGTGCGATGGACATTGCTTTCCAGATCCTCGTACCAGGATATGATTATGACCTGGCGCATTCCGGTAAAGGCGTATCCCATGGATGGTCATTCTTTACGAGCTATAATGTGGAGGAAGAAAATACACTCCTGGAGAAGACAGCATCACAATATGACAAGGATTATATTGCGGCGGTAAACTGGAAAAAGGCGGAAGAATACATCGAACAGGGAAAATTCAGAGAAATGCCTGCCGAATATTACCATAATGTTTATAGCGACAGGACGCATTCCGCTACCTCTGAGATAAAAAAATCAGTGAAGGTATTGATCCCGGAAGAATGCCCGGGCATGGTCTATTATCTTCCCACCCCGAAATCACCTCATGGTGTGGACGTAAGCCCCACCGGTGAATACATCGTGGGTTCCGGTAAGCTCTCAGCCGATCTGACAGTTCATTCCTTTGAAAAAATGATCCAGGCCATCGAAGATGAAAAATTCGATGAAGTGATCGACGGGATCCCCGTCCTGAATTATGATGCTGTTCTGGCCGGTGTGGTTCAACAACCGGGTCTGGGTCCCCTGCATACCGAATTCGATGGAAGAGGGAATGCTTATACAACATTCTTCATTTCCTCGGAAGTGGTTAAATGGAGCCTGGAGACCTATGAGGTCCTGGACCGGCAGCCTTCCTATTATTCGGTAGGCCACCTGATGATCCCTGGAGGAGGATCTGCTAAACCCTGGGAAAATGGTGAATACCTCGTGGCCCTAAACAAGATTACAAAGGACAGGTATCTTCCAACCGGTCCGGAACTGGCGCATTCGGCTCAGCTGTATGATATTTCAGGGGATAAAATGCAATTATTGCTTGATTTTCCAACCATTGGTGAACCCCATTATGCCCAGGCTATTCCGGCATCCATCCTTGCTGAAAACCAGGTCCAGGCATTCCCGCTTGAAGAAAATGAACATCCTTACGCGGCTGTCAGGGAATCAGAAACAAAGGTGGAAAGAACCGGAAATGAGGTTCATGTCTATATGACGACCATCAGAAGCCATTTTGCCCCGGACAATATCGAAGGCATTAAGGCCGGTGATAAAGTCTATTTCCATGTGACAAACCTGGAACAGGACTGGGATGTGCCTCATGGATTCGCAGTACTTGGAAACAACAATGCAGAATTGCTGATCATGCCCGGCCAGACAGAAACACTTGTCTGGGAGCCTCAAAATACCGGAGTCTACCCATTTTATTGCACGGATTTCTGTTCCGCACTTCATCAGGAAATGCAGGGATACATTCGGGTTTCACCGCCTGAATCGGATATAAAACTTACCTGGGGACTGGGTGATGAAGTATTTGGAGAATGAAATATTTACCTCCGGATTTCAAATGAATATCACGGGGCCGGAAACAAAGACGATTGAAAATGGTGGGATGGTTTCACGGCCCCGTTTATCTGAAAAATATACAATGAATAAATTACCCCGGATTATATTTATCACCGGCAGCCTGAGTTTGTTGCTGGTCTTTACGGCGCCTATCTGGAGGATCACGCTGGAGGCACCCCAATATCCCGACGGGGTCACTTTGTATATCTGGATCAATAAACTGGACGGAAAAACCAGGGGAACCCTGCAGAACATCAATATCCTGAACCATTATGTGGGGATGCAGGAAATCAATCCTGAATCGATCCCGGAGCTGAAATATTTCCCGATCGTCATAATTGTCATGTCAGCGCTGGGTGTACTGGCCGGTATATTGAATAACCGCAGACTCTGGCTGGCCTGGATTCTCCTGCTGCTTATACTGGGTATCCTTGGGATTTATGATTTTTATCTCTGGGAGTATGATTACGGGCACAACCTGGCTGAGGACGCACCCATCAAGGTCCCCGGCATGGTGTATCAGCCACCGCTGATCGGTTCTAAAAAATTACTGAACTTCAATGCCATATCCTTCCCGCATTTCGGTTCGCTGTTCATCCTGATCCCCATGATCATGGGTTCCGTGGCATATTATTTGAAACGGAAAAAATCCGTCCCTGATGAATAAAACCAGGATAATATTTCTTTCAGGGGTAATCCTGCTTTCAGGGACTTATTTTTTCCCGTTGTGGAAAATAAGCCTTGTGGTTCCGCAATATCCTCAGGAGATCTATATCAATATCTTGATCTCAAAAATTGAAAACGGCTCAAAAAAAGCGATGGAGATCATGAATGTCCTGAATCATAATATTGGCATGAAGGAGATCAATCCGGAAGAAATTCCCGAACTGGATTACATGCCCCTGGCCCTGGGAATACTGATATTCACCGGTCTGATCGCGGTTTTCCCGGAGAAAAAGATTTTCCGTATGGGTTACGTATTCCTGGTGGTGGCAATGTTCTCACTGGCCTTGTACGATCTTTACCTCTGGCAATATGATTATGGCCACAACCTGGATGAAGACGCTCCCATCCGGCTTGAGGGGGGGTCATTTCAGCCACCCCTGATCGGGAAAAAATATATCGCGAACTTTATCGTTAAATCATTTCCTGCCGCTGGTGCCGGATTCCCTTTTTTATCGCTGATCATCATGATTTTCGGTTTAATTAAAGAATTTAGAACAGGATGAAAAACATAAGCATAATCTTTTTTTTGGTCGTATTGGGGACCTGCTGTAGCCCCAAAAAGTCTCCGATCGAGTATGGTCTTGAAAAATGTCATTACTGTAAAATGACCATTGTAGACCAGCGGTTCGGTTGTGAGCTCGTTACTTCAAAGGGCAGGGTCTATAAGTTCGATGCCACGGAATGCATGGTCCACTACATGGATGCGGAGAATCATAAGACAGGGGAAATTTCCCTGCTGCTTACCAATACCTGGGACAGCCCCGGTGAGCTGATCCACGTAGCCGATTGTTATTTCCTTCAAAGCGAGAACATGCCCAGCCCGATGGGTGAATTTATCAATCCTTTTTCTGAAAAAACTTCTGCCCTTGAATATCAGGAATCAAGATCAGGAAGGATCTATCAATGGGATGATTTAAAGGACAAGCTCGAAAGTAAAATAGGATCCCGGTAAGCCATGATTTACAGGATCCTCATATCATTTCTTCTGTTCTTATGGACCACCT
>JAGTVG010000106.1 GCA_018224645.1 Cyclobacteriaceae bacterium | reverse complement strand
ATTCCATGGCCTACAGCCGGCCTCTTGATTATGAAGATATACCTTATGAGGAGGCAAAACGTTTATTTGACCGGCCGGCCGATTCTTTAACTCCAGGGGAAGCAAAGAAAATCCAGGATTTTATGTTTCACTGGGTCATAAAAAGATCGATCGAGTATGATCTGCCGATCCAGATCCATACCGGTTATCTGGCTGGGAATGGTAATGCACTAGAGAACGGAAAGCCTTCAAAACTCAACAATCTGTTTCTTCAGTATCCGGAAGCAAAATTTGTACTTTTCCACGGAGGATATCCCTGGACCGGTGAATATGCGGCCTACGGTAAAATGTTCCCGAACGTATACCTGGACATCGTCTGGTTACCGCAAATCAGCAGGGAACATGCCATTTTTGCGCTGGATGAAATGCTTGATACGGTACCTTACAATAAATTTTTCTGGGGTGGGGATTGCGGGCTCATTGAGGAATCGGCCGGTTCGCTGGAATACGGGAAGGATGTGCTGGCTGAAGTGCTTACCCGACGTATCGAACGTGGTCTGATGACGATGGAGGTGGCCGGGGAAATCGCGCAGGGGATGTTCCGGGAAAATGCGATCGAGGTCTTTCAGCTTGAAAAAAAGCTTGCCGGGCGGGCGATTATGGACCGGGAGAATCTCTAGGGGGAATTAAAAATTAAAAATTAAAAATGATGAATAAAGTTTAAAATTTAATCAACCGCAGATTCAACATATTAATCAGGAAGTAAAATGATTTCACATGTTTTTTCAGCTTCTTCCATTCTGCAGCTTGAAACCAGGATTGAGGAATTTAAACTAGGAGGGTTTAATCCCCGGATCGCTTTTGTTTTCTGTGCCGAAGCCTTTGATGCTGATGAAATCCTGGAAGTGTTCAGGAAATACGGCATTGAAGTTTTCGGTGCTTCGACAGCCGGCGAGATTTCGAATGGCAAATCATTTCACGGCACGATTTCTGTCCAGTTGATGGATATTTCCCCTGAAACATTCAGCATCAACATTTTTGACCGGAATACCAGTTCATCTTTCCAGGCAGGAAAAGAAGCAGGTACATGGGCATGTACAATATTTGATAATCCAACCCTGCTTGTTAGCTCCAGCGGCTGGGATGCCGATGGAGATCAGCTTATTGAAGGGATTAAATGTGGAGCAGGTAATTCGGTTCAGGTATCCGGAGGATTTGCAGGCAACGACGTGCACCAGGATAGGGATACGCTTGCATTCGGAACGCCTGGAATCACGAACAGGGGTTTGGTTTGTCTTGTTTTCGATCAGGAAAAAATAAAACTTTCCGGGATTACCGTGGGTGGATGGAAGGGAATCGGTACGAAAAAGACAATTACCAGATCACTGGGCAATATTGTGTTTGAAATTGATGATCAGCCGGTCATAGAGGTGTATAAAAAATACCTGGAAGTGGAAAGCAGCCTTGATATATCCCGTTCCAATGAAACGGGCCTACTCGTGGAGCGGCCGGATGGATCAGCCGTAATGCGCGCTGCGTTCCTGGTAAATGACGACAAATCGATATTATATGCCGGGTCGATGCCGGAAGGTGCAAAAATACGTTTTTGCATTTCATCCAGTCAGGAAGTATTGACTCAGACTATTGAGCAATTAAAGGAATTTCAAAAGAAGGTTCCCGATGCCGATGCCGGTATTCTTTTCTCATGCATATCAAGGCTTCAAACTGTAGGGTCACTGGTAGAAAAGGAAACCATGTCGATTTCTGATCTCTGGAAAATACCGTATAACGGTTTTTTTTCATTTGGTGAATTCGGGCCCGGTTCAACCGGCCTAAGTGATTTTCACAACTTCACGTTATCCCTTGTCCTGATTAAGGAAAACTAACTATATGGCCATCAGCCTCAATAAATTGAAATCAAAACTGGAGGGACTGGAAATTGGATCAGTGCAAAAGAATGAACTCTTGCATGAAATTGAAAAATACCAGCAGGAGGTAGCCGATCTGGAGTTCCAGTATAAACGGATTTCGGGAGATAAATCTTCCCTCTATACTCTCCTCAACCGTATTACTGAAGATCTGGAGGAGGCTATGAAACAATTGGAGATAGAGAAAGAGAAATCAGAGCATCTGTTGTTGAATATCTTACCTGCAGCTATTGCAGAACAGTTGAAATTTAAGGAGGATATCATTGCCGATATATTCCCTGAAGCCACATTGCTTTTTGCCGATATTGTAGATTTTACACCTATTTCAACACAATTATCCGCGGAAAAACTGGTCGTTATGCTGAATGATGTTTTTTCAGCAATTGATGAATTGGCTGAGAAGCATAACCTTGAAAAAATAAAGACCATCGGGGATGCGTATATGGTAGCGGGAGGCCTTCCCATTCCTCGAAAGGATCATGCGGAGGCGATAGCCGATATGGCCCTGGATATTATGGGTATGATAGGCCAGTTTAAAAGGCAGAGTGGAGAAGCATTTTCCATGCGCATCGGGATTCATTCCGGACCGGTTATAGCCGGAATTATAGGCAAGAAGAAATTCAGCTATGACCTTTGGGGAGATACGGTAAATACGGCAAGCAGAATGGAATCGCATGGTGTGGAAGACAAAATCCAGGCGACCGGTGAGACCTTTAATAGGCTGAAGGATAAATATGATTTTGTTACCAGGGGGATCATCCAGGTTAAGGGAAAAGGTGATATGATGACCTATTTTCTAGTGGCGAAAAAAAATCATTGAAAAAAACAGCACCCCGCTATTTTTAATTCTTAATTCATATTTTTTAATTCTCCAATTGTCATACACTTTCCGGCAACACATAGGGATACCGGTATGCCTTGGTCAGGTAGCTGTCAGCCTCCGGGTCGTTTATGAATGTTTCTGTTCCCGGATTGAACTTCAGGGATCTTTTCAGCCGGGTTGAAATGTTGCCCAGGTGGCAAAGGGCGGATGAAAGATGTCCTTCCAGAATATCTGCCCTCAATTCATGCTGATTTCTCGACCGGATACAATCCAGCCAGTTGTTGTAATGGTTCACGACAGAATCCGTTTTTGCAGGATCATCATCCGTAAAGGAAGGCCCAGCCTGTTCTTTATAGGATGAGAATCCTGTCGGTGTCATTTCAACATCCGCAAATTGAACCTCGACGCCACCGGCATCCTCGCTGCCCATTTTCATCCATCCCTTAGCACCATAGATCAGATTCCCGATCCTTACGTCTCCTTCGGGATTTGTGCCAAGCCCTCTAACTTCGAACTGCAGCATCGTGCCGTCCTCATATTCAAATTCAAGGTGCTGGATATTGGGCGTTTCCTGGTCTGAATCAAAGACAAAATAATTTCCGGTACCATGGATCCGGACAGGATGGGTCCATTTTTCCAATGCCCACCGGGCCAGGTCGGCCTGGTGAATGCCCTGGTTGCCCAGGTCGCCGTTGCCGGTATCCCAGAACCAGTGCCATTTATAATGAAACCTGTTTTCGTTGAAGGGTCTGTAAGGAGCAGGTCCCAGGAAGGCATCCCAATTCACTCCTGCCGGTACCGAGCCATTCTTTGTCTGTCCGATGCTGGCACGTGGTTTCAGGCAAAGGCCTTTAGCCATATAGATCTTACCCAGTCCGCCTTCCTGCAGAAAATTAAAAGCCTTGATCGTGGATTCACTGCTTCTGGATTGTGTTCCGGTCTGAACGATCCGGTCATATTTTCTGGCGGCTTCCACCATTTTTCCCCCTTCCTCCACCGTATGGGAAACGGGCTTTTCAACATAAACATCCTTTCCGGCCTGGCAGGCCCAGATGGTCTGCAATGCATGCCAGTGGTTGGGTGTGGCAATGGAAACCGCATCAATGTCCTGGTTGTCAAGTATTTTTCTGTATTCAGTCTCAGTGATGGGTTTGTGGCCGGTAAGTTTCTGCACCTCTGCAACAGTTTCAGGAAAAAATCTTTCATCAATATCGCATAGCGCCACAATCCTGACATTGGGGATTTTAGATAATGCCCGGTAATGGTCCCGGCCACGGTTCCTGATCCCGATCACGGCAATGTTGATCGTATCATTTGCTTTTGATTCCACGGGGGATGCCGTGGTTATGGATTGGCTTGCCAGTACACCGGCATAGGCGGCTGTTGTTTTTTTTAAGAAGCCTCTTCTGTTTAGTTCTTTCATCGGAGAAAATCTTTTTTTCTTAAGTTAATATTAAAAAACGAGTTGGAAAAAAAAGTGAGTATTTTTTGCTTCATCCGGGTATTGAAATTGAATTTTCGGTATGATTGTTTGCAGAAAGTAAAAATCGGGAGGATCTCTTCATAAAAAAACATAGAAACCGGTCAGGGTGAAATCGCATGGAATTTCAGGAATTTCAATGCAGATCCCTTTTTACCACAGCACCTGACCCGCCAATAAGAATATCAAGATCACAGCCTTTATCTGCCTGTTGTACATGATCCAGATAAATTCTCACATAACCCCTGTCAGCCAGTGGTTCAGGAGGCAGCCAGTTTCGTCTCCTTCTTTCCAGTTCCTCTTCAGGTACATCCAGGTTCAATGACCGCTTTTCTACATCCAGTTCAATCATATCCCCGTTTTTTACCAGCGCCAGATTTCCTCCTGCTGCTGATTCGGGGGATATATGTAAAACGACGGTTCCATAGGCCGTACCGCTCATTCTTCCATCAGAAATACGGACAATATCCCGGACCCCTTTTTTAATCAACTTTTCGGGCAAATCCACATTACCGACCTCCGGCATGCCGGGATATCCTCTGGGGCCTACTCCTTTCAACACGATAACGCTGTTTTCATCAATGTTCAGATCCGGGTCATCTATCCGGGCGTGGTAGTCTTCCATACTTTCAAATACGATGGCCCGGCCACGATGCTTCATCAGTGACGGGGTGGCGGCTGAGGGTTTGATGACAGCACCATTTTCACAGAGGTTTCCTTTCAGAACAGCGATGCCGGCATGTTCCTGCAAAGGTTGGTTGATGCCGGCTATTATTTCCCGGTTGTAACAGGTGGCATTTTTATAATTTTCCTGTAACGTTTTGCCATTCGCCGTGATGATGTTCTCGTGCAACAGTGTCCCCAGTTCGCGGAATACCACCGGGAGTCCGCCTGCATAATAAAAATCCTCCATCAGGTATTTTCCTGAGGGCATGAGGTTGACCAGGAGGGGGATTTCGCTTCCGAGGTTATCAAAATCCTCAAGTTTCAGTTCCACGCCAATCCTGCCCGCTATGGCCAGCAGGTGGATGATCAGGTTGGTAGAGCCTCCGACAGCCGCGTTCACGACGATTGCATTCTCAAAAGCCTGGCGGGTAAGAATATCCGAAAGTTTCAGATCTTCATTTACCATTTCCACGATGCGCCGTCCGGATAACTGCGCCATCACTTTTTTCCTGGCGTCCACGGCGGGGATTGAGGAAAAGCCCGGGAGGGTCAGACCCAGTGCTTCCACCATGGAGGCCATAGAGGAAGCCGTCCCCATTGTATTGCAATGCCCTGCACTTCGGGCTGCACAGATTTCTGCTTCCAGCATGTCGTCCTCAGAGAAGTTCCCGGCCTTTTGTTTTTCCTTGATGACCCAGTTGAACGAACCTGAGCCGATGGTCCCTCCACGGAATCTTCCGTTCAGCATGGGCCCGCCGGGTACGATGATGGTGGGAAGGTCTACGCTGCATGCCCCCATCAGTGTCGAGGGAGTTGTTTTATCACAGCCGGTCAGCAGAACGACACCATCCAGCGGATTGGCCCGGATTGATTCTTCCACATCCATGCTCGCCAGGTTCCTGAACAGCATGGTGGTTGGGCGCATGATGGTTTCTCCCAGTGACATCACGGGAAATTCCAGGGGAAATCCCCCTGCTTCCAGCACTCCCTTTTTAACAATTTCAGCAAATTCCCGTAAATGGCCATTGCAGGGCGTCAGGTCAGACCAGGTATTACAGATCCCGATAACAGGGCGGCCCTGGAAATGATCATTGGGATATCCCTGGTTACGGAGCCAGGAACGGTGAACAAATCCCATTTTGTCAGATCCGCCAAACCATTCCTGGCTGCGGAGTTTTTTTATTTTTTTCATTTTAACTCAGGAAAGATAAGTCATTAACTGTTTATATCAATATTTGAATAATGAGTCAGAGATTTAATGTTGAATGTAAGAATTATTTTATAATTCACGAATCTGGTATCCCGCAAAGGTTGCAATGGAAAGTCTCCCCGAAATTATTAATGCGATTTCTGCGGGAGTGCTTCTACTTTTCCTCAAGCATGATGATAGCCTTATACAGAACCCCCGCCGAGCCGCGAAACGTTCCGGATCCTTTAGGCTCATTTTGAACTGTATACCATTCGTAAAAGCCATCGTTGGTCCGTACTCTTTCGATCATCGGACGCAATTCTTTATACGCCTCTTCCACCAGCCCGTAGCGTACCAGTTGCTGAACCATTCTGCCTCCGAACCAGGTCCAGTCACCCCCATTCTGATAGCCATAGGGATACATTCCCGGATTTTTGAAAAATCCCTCCGGGTAGGGAGGAAATAAGGTGAGACCAATGGTAGCCGCACCGGAGGCTTTAACATTCGCCTGCATTTTCTGCAACGATGTTTTAATTTCCTCCAGTGATAAAAGACCGGCCTCAACTGCTACGGCCGTTCCCCCGTGATAATAGATCTCCTCTTCGTTAAAATCTTCCGGAAAAGGGGAACCCTTCAGATAGAGATGGGGAATGAATTTCTGGTTTTTCTCATCCCATAGATGTTCCCGGCATGCCAGCGCTACCTGGCCCCTGACCTGCTGCCACCTGCCCTTCACTTCCGGCTGGAGTCCCATGAGATTATCCAAGGCAATCAGGAACATGGCATTGTCATAAATATCGATGGCATAATGGGTATCTTCCGTCAGGTAAACCCCCCAATCGTGTTCAGGCTGTACGTCTCCCCAATCTGCAGTGGTAGCACCCCACAGCAATCCGTATTCAGCATTGTAACGATTGTTCATCAGGAAATCCAGCGCCCATTCCAGCCGTTCGGCCACCTTTTTTTCACCGACTGCCTGGTCAAGAAAGTCATGATTACCTGTTTTTTTGATGTATTTATAAACCGCCTGTACGAGCGATGATTCCTGGTCAGTTTCTACCGTATTCTTATGCCCGGCATACCGGGGTTCCAGATCGGAATATACATAATCATAACCGCTGCCGGCATTTGATCTGGGGATAAAACCGTCGATGATGTTTCCATCCTCTCCCTGCATTCTGAAAAAAACAAGGAGATTCTCTTCGACTGTTTCCTTATCAAATACGTCGCAGGATAGTTCAATAAATGTATTATAATCACGGATCCACACTTCACCATACCCATCACCGGCATTAAAACCGGTTTTGACCACTTCCAAAGCCTTGTTTTTTACGATAAGGATATCAGGATTATCCTGCATTTTATCAGCCCATGTCGAGTTTTCTGATATATCGTGGGTACAGGAAATCAGTAAACAAATGAGCACAATTATTCGAAACAGATTTGACATGCTAATGTTATTTTTATCCTGAATCGGGTCCCTCTGACCGCCAGGCAGTTCCCGGAAACCATTTCAGTAAAACTATTCATTCATCGCTCATGGAAGGAGGCGGAAATTCAACCCCCCATCGTTCATTGGGTTCAGGACCCATCTCCAGGGTAAGTCTGCCTCCATCCATTAAATCCTTGCGGTAAAACCAGCAGTTTACCAGTGGACGGTCATTCAGGTAAGCCGCCTGGACATATCTGTTCTCCGGGCTGTTATTTAACACTTCTATCACTGCCTTTCCCCCGCTGTAATAATCCGGATCCAGCCAGATCTCGATACGGTCGAACAGGGGACTGCCGATCTGGAAAGTTGGATTAGCGGCTGTATGTCCCTGCACGTCAAACAGCCCCATCGAAGCCATAACATACCAGGCTCCCAGTTGTCCCTGGTCCTCATCCTGCCCGTAACCATAACCATGCAGGGCGGTAGTTCCATAAAATTCATTCAGGATGTTACGCGTCCATTGCTGGGTTTGCCAGGGTTTGCCTGAATAATTGTATAACCAGGCATTATGCAGACAGGGCTGATTGCCATGATTGTATAATTTTTCCAATCCCGAAAAACTATGAATTTCTTTTCCGCCCCCAAATCCACTTTTCCGGGCTTCAGTAAACATCATGTCCAGACGTTCATTGAAAAGATCCCGGCCCATCAATCCGATCAGGCCGTTCACATCGTGTGGTACATACCAGGTATACTGGAATCCATTCCCTTCCTGAAACCCTTTCCAGGGAACCATAGGATCGAAATCCTGCATAAAACTTCCATCCATTTCACGTGGAGTGATGAATTTATTTTCAGGGTTAAAAACATTCCTGTAATAAGTTGCCTGACGAATGAGCCGGTCATAATCCTCCTTTTTATCCATTGCCGTAGCGAATTGGGCAACGGCATAGGAACTGAAACAATATTCAAGCATATGGGAGGTGCCGAAATTAAAGACCCATCCATTGGAAAGCAGCGTATCTTTCAGTGGGATATATCCCAGGCTTATAAAGTGTGCAAGGTCGTATTTGCCTGATCCGAATGGCCTGTCCCTGTATCCGAGTTCGTTTTTTCTCGCGGCTTCATAGGCTGTTTCCACATCGAAATTGCGGATACCACATGCGTATGCCGCCGCGAGCATCAGACCCATATAGTTTGTCTGAACGCCATTGGTATAGGTTCCTGCTGCTTCACCGTCATGGAGCCATCCTGTTTCCTTATAAAAGTCAATGTTGGATTGCAGATAATCATTGAAAAAATCCGGATAGGCGAGGGGCCATAATAAACCCAGGTTCCAGAAGGCGCCCCAGATCCCATCGGTATTATAATGGCAATATAAGGGACGGCCGTTCTCATCCAGCGGGATTTGTCCGATGCTGCCATCGTTCATTGGATATTGCCCGTTTACGTCACTGGAGATTCCCCGGCCAAGCAGGGCATGATATAGGCCTGTATAAAATTTTACCCTGTCCTCTTCACGGCCTCCTTCAACCCGGATCCGGCCAAGCTTTTTATTCCAGGCTTTCCTGGCATTTTCCCTGACCTGGTCAAAGACCAATCCTGTTGCTTCTTTCTCCAGGTTATTTCGGGCATTGTTTATACTCGTATAGGAAAGTCCCACCTGCATTTCAATCATCTCGCTCTCTCCGGTCGAAAAAGACAAGATCAATCCATTGTTGATCCCCAATGTTTCCCGTTTCCCGGCTTCATAAATGGTGTCGATGAAGATCCCGGTGTGGTCCGGACTTGTATTCAAACGGGCTACAAAAAACATCTTCACCCGGTTCCCTGGATCACAGAATTTCACATACTCCGGATAGGTGATCACATGGCCTTCTATTTCCCGGTCTCCGGTCATACGGGCCATCGCTTCGATCACATCACTGCTTTCCCCCTGTCTGTGTCCTATATCAATGATCAGGTTAGACTTTTCAGAGGCCGGGAAAGTATAACGGTGGAAAGCTACCCGTTCGGTTGCCGTCAGTTCTGCACGTACATCATAATCTTTGAGGATAACGGAATAATATCCCGGTTCGGCGATCTCATCCTTTTTATCGTACCGTGACCGGTATCCTGAACCCGGATCATCAAGATTCCCGGGAACGGTTTTATGTTCTCCTGTGGCTGGCATGACCACCAGCCCTCCGATCTGGAATTCATGGAAATGTCCAAAGCCTTCAATGGAAGTATGCCGGTCATCATATCCGCAGGGGCCCCATCCGCCTTCACTGCCATAGGCGTTGGTGTGAGGGGCCAGCTTGACCATACCGAAGGGCATGGCGGCGGGAGTGTAAAAAAACCACCGGCCATGAACCGATCCGATATTGGGATCCACATAATCCGCAGGATGGAAAGGGATTTCCTTTGCACAGGAAAAAAGCAGGGCAGAAGATAATGTGAGTAAAATTGAAATATTACGCATGCTAAGACTCTGTAAAACTCCTCCAGGGGGAGGAGGTTGGTTTGTTGGAATTATCCGGGTGAAAATGATCTAAAATTCCCTGAGAATCTCAAGCATTTCCCTGTCCAGCTTATGACCCTTATAATCTTCGTAGTTTACATCATCACGGCCGCTGTCCAGGATGCCGAATCCGCCTCTGAAATTCCACATCGCCCATCCCCAGCCAGAATTTTTCCACTGTGACATCAGTTCACGCATCCATTTCAAGACTACCTGATGAGGTGTGCGGCTGTAGGCGCCAAATTCTCCGACATGTACGCTCACTCCTTTGTCCTCCAGCCTTTTCCATGGATCGATCATCTGAAGTCTGATCCTTTCGGCATTCCACTGCTGGTCCAGGGAAACCCCCCATTCTGCAAGGTTGTTTTTATAATATTGATTCATGACATCTGTCGACCAGCGCAATTCTGTAGACTCAACCGGATCCAGCGGCCAGGTTGGCTCCGGCCAGCTCGCAGCGCCATCCACCCAGGACGCCAGGTAATGGGTGATCTGGATCGGCTCATAGCCCCGGGTGCTCTGGACAACATTCAGGTCTGCCAGGGAAGGTATCGGCTCTCTCGCCCACCATAAACCGTCCGCAATGATCAGGCGGTCCGGATCCACTTCCCGGATGGCTTTCACCACCCGTCTCATCACTTTATCATGCAATTCGAGCGGAACTGGTTCTTTCCGGGCAATGGTGAGGGTGGCTGGTTCATTGACAAGGTTGAAGCTCAACCGTGTGTTTGGGATCCCTTTATACCGTTCCGCAAAATGGGTCCAGTGGTAATCAAATGCTTCCTGGGCTTCTTCATCAAGCCAGAGGTTGAACGGTTCCTGCGCCGAACGGTCAACAGAGTACCCCGGTGCCCGGTGAAAATTCAGACTTACATGCACGCCGTGTTGTTTCCCGAATTCAACCGCTTCGTCAATTTCCTTCAGCGGCTTATCCCTCAGTTCCTTCCAGTTGTTTGGATCTGACCAGCACCAGTAGGACATCGGCAACCTGACAAAGTCGAATCCCAGCTCAGCGATCATTTCAAAATCGGATTCCCGGAAAGGATCATTCATGCTTGTGACAATGAATTTTTCCAGCAGGTTAAAACCCCGCCACCGGGGGATATTTGATGCATTGATGTCCTCAATCTTCGTCGTTTCCGGCTTTTGTCCGCAACCGATCCCGGCCGTTCCCAGCAGGGAAGCGGCGGCAGAAGTTTTT
>JAGTVG010000105.1 GCA_018224645.1 Cyclobacteriaceae bacterium | reverse complement strand
GAACCTGGTATCCCGCATCCTTCAGCATGGCCTGTACGGTGAGAATATCCGCGTGGCCGGTCCCCCAGGACAGGGGTTCCATTCCCACATCCACGTACTCCACCCCGGCTTTGACCACTTCAAGTATGGTGGCCACCTGGAAGCCTGGCCCGGCATGTCCGTGGTATTGAAGGGTGATATCCGGATGTTTCTTTTTGATACCTTTCACGATTTCACCCAGCCATACCGGCCGGGCTACTCCGGCCATATCCTTTAAACAGATCTCATCCGCTCCAGCAGATATAAGCTGGTCTGCCAGGCTGATAAAATAGTCCGTGGTATGGATTTTGGAGTAAGTGAGACTCATGGCTGCCTGGGCGATCATACCGCCTTCCCTGGCATACCTGATCGAATCAATGATGTTCCTGGCATCGTTCAATCCATCAAAGGACCTGGCAATATCCGTTCCCTGCTTTTTCTTTACCCTGAACATCAGCTTCCGGATATCGGCAGGTACAGGGTTCATCCGGATCCCATTCAGGGCGCGTTCCAGCATATGGGTTTGAATGCCTGCCTCATTAAACGGCCTGGTCCATTGTCTTACGGATTTATTCGGATTTTCACCGAAAAGCAGGTTTATCTGCTCGAAACCCCCTCCATTTGTTTCTACCCTGGCGAAACAACCCATATCAATAATGGCAGGCGCCACTTTCAGAAGCTGATCTACACGCGGCACATATTTTCCGGAAGATTGCCACATATCCCGGTACAATAAAGAAAATTTAATTTCCCGACCCATATTTTTATTGTAATGGTTAAATCTTTTGTTCTATCTTGTCAATCTTTTCAACATGCCCCCTGCCATTCGTCAGAATATCGACCGCGGTAATGATGGCAGTGATCATGGCAACATCCGGCTTATCCGCCGGAAGGTCAGGGATTCTTTTATCCGGTACGATCACCGCCGGAAAATATCTGTTGATCACCGAGATCATCAATTTGCTTGCAAGCACGATGAGAAGGAGGATCACAAATACAGTGATCATGCCTACCGCCAGCAACATAAAGGCAGTCTGGTAGTTTTCAGCCATGAGTTTTTTCTATGCTACAAAAAAATAATGACAGGATGTGAATAACTATGATATTTATCAGCAAGAGACTCCAGTGATGAAATAACCCGTTAAATTAATAAAAAATAACCGTCTGGCGGAGGGGTATGTTAAAAATAAAACTATTCCCGCCCTGCTGCGCGGAAAAACACCGATGGGATTCAGGCGATACCTAGTAGATTTCAGAACCGTTCAATACAGGAATTTTTTCAGGATCCAGAAGTATTTTTTTTACATGGGCAAAAGCCTTGAACAGGTTTGCGGCCGCCTTTTCGGTAAATCCTTCCTTTAATTCATAATCATATCCCTTTATCTTCAACAGAAAAACCTCGGGCGATTTATCATAGAGTTTTCTGCACAGGTCCAGGACAAAGGAAGGCTGCATGGCATGCATGGTAAAATTGACTTTTTCAGAGGGCATCACGCGTACCAGTTGAAAATCATGAATTTCTTCGATGGTTGCATCGACGAATATGACAATATCGTAATCCCGGATCGTGCAGGCATCTTCAATATTCAGCTGATAATTGGAATCGGTAAATACGTAGTCGATATTATTTTCCTTAATCCAAGCGTCTACCAGATATATGAATTCAGGACCCAGCCCATCATCCCGTCTCCCGGGATTACCATATCCATAAACCAATATATTTATTTTCTGCTTCATCATGTCATGTCTGCATATGATCGATCAGTTGATCATTTACATCGTAGAGTTCAATCTGTAGTGGCATTTTTCCCAGGGCATGGGTGGCACAGCTCAAACATGGATCATAGGCCCGGATGGCTGTTTCAACAGCGTTCAACATGCCTTCAGTAATTTTTTCCTTGCCGTTCATCCATTCCTTGGCAACCAGTTCCACCGCCCTGTTCATGGGTTCATTATTGTTGGTGGTGGAAACGATCAGGTTTGCCATTTCGATCAGATCGTCCTCATTGATCCTGAAATGATGGAATAATGTACCTCTTGGAGCTTCAACCAGCCCGACACCTTCAATCGTCTTATTCCCCTTTTTTACAAGTTCCCCGCTCAGGATATCCGGATCTTCAAGAAGTTCCTTCATCATTTCAGCAGCATGCAGGGTTTCGATCAGCCGTGCCCAGTGGGTATGCATAGACATGTTATTGGGTTTCCCCCCGGTATAGGATCTGAATTCCTCAAAAGCCTTCTGGGCCAATGGGGAAGGAATAAAGTCACAGGTATTCAACCTTGCCAGTGGCCCAACCCTGTACCATCCGTTTTCTTTTCCGATTGCCCGCAAATAAGGGAATTTCATATAACTCCAGGTCTTCACCTCTTCCGCGATATAATCCAGGTAATCCTGGTAATCCACATCATGAAGGATCTTTTTACCATCCTTGTCGACCGCCCGCAATACACCATGATAGATATCCAGTGCTCCGTCCTTTCTTACAAGGCTCAGATGGCTTGAGGGGAATGCGGCAAAATGATCAATTAAATCCCTGTTTTTCCTATGGTAGTCCTTGAAAAGTTCAACGGCAGAGGATGCCCATACAATCATCTGATCGATGTTCATCGGATCTTTCCCGATCAGGAATTTCATTTTTTCCTCGATGGTCAGGGATTTGTTGATGCCGCCCGGAATGGCTCCCGTTCCATGTATTTTTTTACCGGCGGTGGCCTGTATGATTTCCTGGCCGAACTTGCGCATCATGACTCCCTGAACTGCCAGGTCCCTGAATTCTTCTGCTACGGCAATCACATTTCTTCTTCCGGGATCGGCTTCGATGCCGAACAGGAGATCAGGCGATGCCAGGTGGAAAAAATGCAAGGCGTGTGACTGGAAAAATTGACCATAATGCATCAATCTTCTCATTTTTTCGGCCGTAGGCGGCAGATCATCGGGCCCTACTCCTACGATCACGTCGAGGGCTTTCGCCGCAGCCAGGTGATGGCTCACCGGGCAGATACCGCATAGCCGCTGTACAAGCACGGGGGCCTCCCAATAAGGCCGCCCCTGGATAAATCTTTCAAATCCACGAAACTCAACTATGTGCAAACGGGTCTGTACCACGTTATTTTCATCATCCAGGTGAATGGTGACTTTACCATGTCCTTCAACGCGAGTAACAGGTTCTATTGTTATTTTCTGTCCCATATTGATATTCTCATTTAATCGTATTTAAAACATTCGTAAGGTAATTCCATCAAGTTGCCGGTGATCAGGGCTACCAGGGCGTTGAATAAAAGATCAGCCCTGGGCGGACAGCCCGGAAGATAATAGTCGATTTTGACAACCTCATGGCATGGATATACCTTATCCAGCATCAACGGAAGCTCTTCATCGTTAGGTATGATCTGTTCCTCGTTGTTTTCAACACTGGGGCCATTGATGTACGCTTCCTCAAGACACTCCCTCAAAGGAATATTATTTCTCAATGCCGGAAGCCCGCCCATGATCGCACATTCCCCAACGGAAATCAGGATCTTGCAGTTTTCCCTGAATTCCTTGAGGATATGCACATTTTCACTGTTACATACACCGCCTTCAATCAATCCTATATCACATTTTTTCGTGAATTTTTTAATATCATTGATCGGTGATTTATTGAATTCGACCAATTCAATCAGGTCGAGGATCCTTTCATCTATGTCAAGGAGGGACATATGACATCCGAAACATCCGGCCAGTGAAGTTGTCGCTATTATCGGTTTACTCATGATTCATTCATTTAAAGGGTTTCGGTACTGGTGACATCGAATTCATACCCGATCGGATGCTTGTCATAGGTGCGTTTTCCGATCGGAATGATGAATCCCTGTTCTTTTTTAATTAGCGCCCCCACCGGGCAGATATCCATTGCTTTCTGGGCAAGTTCATCATTCAGGCTGCCGGATATTTTTGAATCGACATTGATCACGACTTTATGCCCTCTCCGTTTAAAAGCGAATATATTCCGGCCTTCTTCATCCTTGATGGCCCGGATACAGCGTTTGCATAGAATACAACGGTTATGATCCTTTATGAGATTTTTGCTTGAAGCCTCGATATCCCGGTCAGGAAATTGATAAGGATATCTTGGTACCATGATATTAAAACGGTAGGCCAGGGCCTGTAATTCACAATTTCCGCTCTTTTCACAAAAAGGACAATAATGATTCCCTTCAACAAAAAGCAGTTCAACGATGGCTTTGCGGAGATCCAGCAATTCTTCCGTATTGTTCTCGACCTGCATCCCTTCCGCAACGGGTGTGGTACAGGAGGTCATCAGTTTTCCATTGACCTTAACATTACATATCCGGCATGACCCGCGGGGTTTTACCCCGGGAAGGTTACACAGGGTGGGAATATATATATTATTTGCCCTGGCGGCATCGAGAATATATTGTCCGCGTTCCGCCATGCAATTTTTACCATCAATCGAAAAATTTACAACTTTTGACATAATGTATCAGTTAAAAAATATTAAAACGATCTTCTTCCTGTTAATTCAAACGAGTCTTTCAAAGCAGCGTGCAAATCAAAGCCTTCATCAAAATCCTTATGTTTCTGAATCCTGGCTTCGTAAAGCTCCGGAAAGTTTTTCAGGGTCGTAAGGATGGGATTTAAGGCTGTCTGACCAAGTCCGCATCTGTTCCCTTTCATGATGGTCCCCCATTTTTTAAGGTCTTCGATGTCATTGCGAACGCCGTGGCCGGACAGGATCTTTTTGAGCTTATCCCTGTATATGACCGTGAGCGACCGGCAGGGCACACATGATCCGCAGGATTCCTCAATAAAGAAATCCATGAAGTTCAAAACGATATCTTTCAG
>JAGTVG010000104.1 GCA_018224645.1 Cyclobacteriaceae bacterium | reverse complement strand
GAAATCCGACCGGACGATGGATTGGACATCCTGACCACGCTGGATGTGAACTTGCAGGACGTGGCACAGAGCGCCTTGTTGAAAGCCCTGGAAGACCATGAAGCGGATAATGGATGTGTGATCGTCATGGAAGTGAAGACCGGGGAGATAAAAGCCCTGGCAAATCTTAGCAGAACGAGTTCCGGGGGATATGCCGAAAGATATAATTATGCAGTCGGCAGCCAGGGGCTTACCGATCCCGGATCGACTTTCAAACTCGCGTCGATAATCACCCTGCTTGAAGAAACTGACATTACCCTTGAGGACAGCATCGATACGGGTGAAGGGGAATACAAATATTTTGACAGGACCATGCCGGACCATAAACCCGGTGGATTCGGGATGATCACCGTAAAGGATGCTTTTGCCAAATCCAGCAATATCGGGATCTCGAGACTGGTTTATGATAATTTTGGGAACAGACCCCAGCGTTTTATCGATCATCTTAAAAGCATGGGACTGGGCAAACCCATCGGGTTCCAGATGGTAGGTGAAGGTCATCCATATCTGAAGGACACAACCGATAAAACCTGGAGCGGTGTTAGCCTGCCCTGGATCTCCATCGGTCATGAGCTTACCATGACACCGCTTCAGACCCTTACCTTTTATAATGCGGTGGCCAACGACGGGCTGATGATCCAACCCGTCATCGTCAAAGCTACCATGAAAGCCGGCATCAGGCAGCAAACCTTCGGATCGAAGGTATTGAATAAAAGGATCTGTTCTGAAGAGACCCTGAAAGATGTAAGACTGCTTTTACGCGCTGTCGTGACAGAGGGTACCGCTTCAAATATAAGGCATAGTCATTATCCCATTGCGGGAAAAACGGGTACTTCACAGAAACTCATCGACGGCCGGTATACCAGGAAATATTATACTTCGTTTGCAGGCTATTTCCCTGCCGATAATCCGAAATATTCCTGTATCGCAGTAATCGACAACCCGAAAGGCTTCCGGCAGTACGGAAGCGATGTGGCGGCTCCGGTTTTTAAGGAAATTGCAGACAATATCTATGCACGTGACCTGGATCTCCACAAGCCGATGCCGGAAAACTATTATGTAGATTATAATACCTTCCCTTTGATCAGGGGGGGAAATATGGCAGATCTTCAGATGATATGCAATTTCCTGGGAATATCAAACCATGCTGATAAAGAATCAGAGTGGGTCAGGACCAGGACCTACGGTAACGCCATTCAATGGGTTTCCAACGATACACGTCATGATCTGGTACCCAATGTTGAGGGGCTGACCCTGAGAGATGCGATTTTTTTACTGGAAAATGAAGGCCTGAACGTTTCGTATACAGGTAAAGGAAGGGTCGTGAAACAATCGCAGGCCCCCGGATCCAAGGCAAATAAAGGCGCCGCCATCAAACTGGAATTGACGCTATGAGCACTTTAAAAGACATATTGTACAGGGTGTCGCTTATATCCACCAAGGGAGACATGAACGTTGATGTCCGGGAAATTCATTTTGATTCGCGGCAGATCAGTCAGGGGGATCTTTTCATTGCCGTCAAAGGTACCCAGACCGATGGTCATCAATTCATCGACAGTGCGATAAAAAAAGGTGCGGCGGCCATTGTCTGCGAAATTCTTCCTGGCCAGTTGCCGGAGAACATTGTTTTCGTACAGGTGAAAAACAGTGCTGAAGCCCTGGGTTTTATCGCTTCGAATTTTTTTGACAATCCATCTGAGCGGCTGAAGGTCGTTGCCGTGACCGGAACAAACGGGAAAACAACGACGGTAACCTTATTGCACCAGGTTTTTATGGAACTTGGCTATCAATCAGGTCTGCTTTCCACCATTCACAATAAGATCAATGATGAAATTATTCCGGCTACACACACGACCCCGGATTCCATTCAGCTGAACCGGTTGCTTTCCCAAATGGTGAAAAAAGGATGTACCCATTGTTTTATGGAGGCGAGTTCCCATGCCATCGAACAGCACCGGATTGCCGGCCTGCAGATAGATGTGGCTGTCTTTACGAACATTACCCACGATCATCTTGATTATCATAAGACTTTTGAAGGGTACATCAAATCAAAGAAAAAACTTTTCGACGATCTTTCGAACAAAAGCAGCGCCCTGGTCAATGTGGATGATAAGCGGGGCAGGGTCATGATCCAGAATACAAAAGCGGCGGTATTTTCCTACGGGATAAGGAATATGGCGGATTTTAAGGCAAAGATCCTCACCAACTCGATGGAAGGTCTGGAACTGGATCTCAACGGTATCCTTGCCTGGTTCCCGCTTGTCGGCATGTTCAATGCTTACAACATCCTGGCCGTCATCGGGGTTGGAACTATCCTTCATGAAGAACCAACGGCATTATTAACAGCTTTATCATCGGCAAAAAGGGTTCAGGGAAGATTTGAGCTTATAAAACCCGAATCAGGCATATTTGCCATCGTTGATTATGCCCATACCCCCAATGCCCTGGAGAATGTACTTTCTGCCATCAATGAACTGAGGACAGGGGCCGAAACGGTGATTACGGTGGTAGGATGCGGAGGAAACCGTGACAGGGAAAAAAGACCGCTGATGGCAGATATAGCCTGCCGATTCAGCAATAAGGTAATCTTTACCTCGGATAATCCCAGGGATGAAGATCCTGAAATGATCATCTCTGAAATGCAGCGGGGCGTGAAACCACAGGATCATAAAAAAACGATGGCTATCACGAACCGGAAGGAAGCTATCAAGGTGGCATGCAGTATGGCCAGTAAAAAGGATATTATCCTGGTAGCTGGCAAGGGTCATGAAACATACCAGGAAATTAAAGGCATCAAATATGACTTTGACGATCGCAAGGTTTTAAGTGAAATGTTGGATTTAATGGTGAACTGATCATGTTTTATTATTTATTTGATTATCTCGACAGGGAATTCGATCTGGTTGGCGCCGGGGTTTTCAAATATATTACATTCCGTGCGGGTATGGCTACCGTGCTGTCCCTGCTGATCACCATCACTTTCGGCAAATACATCATAGGGGTATTGAGGAAAAAACAGGTGGGCGAAAAGATCAGGGACCTTGGGCTCGACGGACAGCTGGAAAAAAGGGGAACACCCACCATGGGAGGAATAATGATCGTCATGGCCATTTTATTGCCCACACTTTTATTCGCGCAACTGGACAATATTTACATCCTTCTGCTGATCATTTCAACGGCATGGATGAGCATCATCGGCTTTCTGGATGATTATATCAAAGTATTCAGAAACAATAAAAAAGGATTAAGGGGCAAGTTCAAAATTGTTGGCCAGGTAGGCCTGGGCCTGATCGTCGGACTGACTCTTTACTTTAATGATGATGTTTTGGTCAGGGAATTCCATAAACTGGATGATGTTCAGATCACCAGTGAATCCACGCCGGGTGAATATGACGATATAAGGTCCACGATCACGACCATTCCTTTCGTAAAGGATAATGAATTTGATTATAATCTTCCCTTTCTGCCCGATAATCTGACATGGGTCTTCTATGTGGGGATAGTGATTCTTGTGATCACCGCCGTATCCAACGGGGCCAACATTGCGGATGGGATAGATGGGCTGGCTGCCGGTTTGTCAGGCATCATTGCCCTTACGCTCGCCATTCTGGCCTATATTTCCGGAAACGTGATCATTTCCGATTATCTCAACATCATGTATATCCCCGGTTCGGGTGAACTTGTCATATTCTGTACGGCGCTGGTGGGTGCATGTATCGGATTTCTCTGGTACAATGCGTATCCCGCCCAGGTTTTTATGGGAGATACCGGTAGCCTTTCGCTTGGTGGCGTCATCGCTGTCCTTGCCCTTACCATCAGGAAGGAACTGTTGATCCCATTATTATGCGGTATATTCCTGATGGAAAATCTTTCAGTCATCATCCAGGTAACTTATTTCAAGTATACGAAAAAAAAATATGGGGAGGGAAGGCGGATTTTCCGCATGGCCCCCCTGCATCATCATTATCAGAAAAAACCATTGCATGAATCCAAGATCGTTACGAGGTTCTGGATTGTAGGGATTCTGCTGGCCATTTTAACACTGGCGACACTTAAATTAAGATAGATGGAAAACGATAAAAGAATTGTTATACTGGGTGCCGGTGAGACGGGGGTTGGTGCTGCTCTTCTGGCAAAGGCAAAAGGGTTTGTTCCCTTTGTTTCTGATGCCGGAAAGATCAAGCCGAGGTATAAAAAAATTCTTTTTGAAAATGCCATTTCACTTGAAGAAGGACAGCATAATGAAGATTTCCTGCTGACGGCAGATGAAGTGATAAAAAGTCCGGGAATACCGGATAATATCCCGATCCTTAAAAAATTCCGGGAAAAGAACATTCCAATCATTTCCGATATCGAATTTGCCTGCAGGTATACCAGGGCCAGGATCATTGCGATCACCGGCACCAACGGTAAAACAACCACTTGCCTGCTGACCTATTTTATCCTGAAACAATCCGGCCTTAATGTATGTCTCGCCGGAAATATCGGGATCAGCTTTGCTGAAAAGGTAATCGATGACAAATATGATTATTATGTGCTTGAGATAAGCAGTTTCCAGCTTGATTATATCCGGGATTTCAGGCCGGATATAGCCATCCTGCTCAATATTACACCTGATCATCTCGACAGGTACGATTATGATTTCCAGAAGTATGTCAAGTCCAAATTCAGGATCCTGAAAAACATGACTGCCGAAGATATTTTTATCTACTTCGAAGGAGATCTGGTGATCAGGAAATACCTGGATGAACATGAAGTTACCCCATATAAACTTGGGATATCCCTGAACAAGATTCCTGAAATCAGCGGGTTCATGAATGGGAAATTCCTCAAATTCAACCTGCCCATCAAACCCTCGCGGGAAATTAAGATAAGTATGGCCCAGGTTTCCCTGAAAGGACCCCATAATATGGTGAATGCGATGGCAGCCATCATGGTCGCCAAAATGCTGAAAGTCTCCGACAAAAAATTAAAGGAAGCATTACACTCCTTTGAAAATGTACCACACAGGCTGGAGAAGATCGCCGAAGTTAAAAAAATATTGTTCGTCAATGATTCAAAGGCGACCAATCTTGATGCGGCCATCAAGGCCATATCAAGCTTTACCCGGCCGATCATCTGGATTGTCGGCGGAGTTGATAAGGGCAATAACTATGAACAGATACAGGATCTGGTAAAGGGGAAAGTCAAAAAAATCATCTGTCTTGGGAAAAACAATAAAAGGATCATGGATGCCTTTAAAAACCTTTTTACGGACATCCGGGAGACTAGGGCAATGAAAAAAGCAGTCAGGGAGGCATTTGAAATCGCCGATTCGGGGGATGTGGTGCTTTTATCCCCCGCATGCGCCAGTTTCGATCTTTTTAAGAATTACGCTGACCGGGGAGAAAAATTCAGAAAGGAAGTGGATAAGCTGGTTGCCAGGCTGGAGAAAAAAACAGAATCATGATGTATAAAACGAAGATAGAGAAATATTTAAAAGGGGATCCCATTATCTGGTTCATCGTGATTTTACTCTCGGTGCTGTCCATTTTTGTCGTTTACAGTGCCACCGGAACTCTGGCTTACAGGCATATGGCCGGGAACACCGAGTATTATCTGATGAAACATACCGTGCTGGTTTTCCTCAGTTTTTTCGCCATGTGGATCGCCCATAAAATTGATTACAGGTATTATTCGAAAATTTCCAGGTTGTTTTTATTGATTTCGGTTCCCTTGCTGATCTTCACCTGGAAATTCGGTACCACCATCAACGAGGCAACCCGTTGGCTGACCATCCCGATCATTAACCAGGTATTTCAACCTTCTGACCTTGCGAAACTTGCCTTGATCACCAATCTGGCAGCCATGCTTTCCAAGCGGCAGCAGCATATTGAAAATCTGAAGGAAACCCTGATCCCGATGCTGATGTGGAGCGGATTGATCTGCGGATTGATCGCATTGACGGATTTTTCCTCTGCCATCCTGTTGCTTGTCACCTGTCTCCTGATCCTTTTTATTGGCAGGGTTCCGGTAAAATACCTTGCTCTCCTGATCATTGTGGGTGTTCTGGCTGGTGCCCTGGCCTTCAGCATCGGTCAGCGGGGTGAAACCGTTGTTTCGAGGTTAGAGGAATTCCTGGACCCAACGGAAATTCCGTTTCAGGCAAAACAGTCCTACATCGCCATTGCCACAGGAGGAATTACAGGAAAGGGACCCGGCCGAAGTGACCAGCGGAATTTTCTGCCGCATCCCTATTCAGATTTTATCTATGCCATCATCATAGAGGAATATGGAATTACCGGCGGTATTGTGGTTGTTCTGCTATACCTGGGCCTGCTATGGAGAGGGATCCTGACAGCATCAAAAAGTGACCGGGCATTTGGCGGATTATTATCCGCAGGATTGAGTTTTGCACTTGTGATGCAGGCCATGATCAATATGGGTGTTGCGGTAGGGCTTGGGCCCATCACGGGCCTCCCCCTGCCCCTTGTCAGCATGGGAGGAACATCCCTGTTATTTACCGGACTGGCACTGGGGATTATTCTCAGCGTGAGCCGGGGAGAGATCCATGAAATCGAAGGCAGGCATAACGAATTAAAAAATATTCAGAACGCAGCATAAACAGTTTAATTGGAAAAAGAAAAAATATATCGGATCATCATTAGCGGGGGCGGAACCGGGGGGCATATTTATCCTGCTCTTGCGATTGCGCAGGCGATGAATGAAAAGTATGAAAATATAAAGATCTTATTCGTAGGTGCATCTGGCAAAATGGAAATGCAAAAAGTTCCGGAAGCCGGATACCCGATTAAGGGAATCTGGATAAGCGGGATTCAACGTAAATTCTCTTTGAAAAATGTAATGTTCCCATTTAAACTAGCCATCAGTCTCATTCAGGCAAACAGAATTATCACGTTATTCAAACCTGATCTGGCTGTTGGTATGGGAG
>JAGTVG010000103.1 GCA_018224645.1 Cyclobacteriaceae bacterium | reverse complement strand
ATAATGAAATTACATATCATGTCCAGAGTAGCGAAGCTGGTTTGATAACTATCCGTAACACTTTCTACAGTTTTGTGACTGTAAACCACTATTATTTTGTTGTTGTCCCTTGCGTAGGTTAATACATCAAGGATACTTTGGTTGTAATCTAAGCCCTGAAAGTATGGGGTGTGTTCATCTATTCCAAAACTGTTAACAACGGGAGAGCCTTCAAAGAAACAATTACGCACTGCGGCAGTGTAATTACTGCCTCTTCCAACTCCTCTGAGCATACCGAAAATATCCAGCAGTATCTCATCCGTTTGTTCGTTCCTACTTCCAAAAGGATACGCAAAGGATTTTACAAATAAACGATCCTGTTCCATTAACTCAGTCATTGGATATATTTCCATATTTAAATATTCTTCCGCTCCAAGGGAATCAATGGTCTTAACAGCATCCAAATGCTTTAGACCATGCCCAGCAATTTCATGGCCTTTATCAACTAATTCCTGCAGCTTCTGTATTTCGTTCAGTGATAATCCTGAATACGAACTGATGCAAAAGGTAGCTTTCCAGTTATAATTGGCAAGTCTTGAATCTGCTTCATACCATTCAGATACATAATGATCATCAAACGACATAACAATACCCCCATTATTAATTTCAGGAGGAATTTCAGCATTTTCCTTACAGGAATATAATCCCGCAAGTAGAAAGATCAGGATTGGTAAAATAATATTTTTCATAATTGGTTTTTATTAAAATTATACTTTATCAAAATGCTTATTAATATATTTTTATTTGCATATAGCCAGTGATTAAAAAGATTTATTATTCTTATTGAAATATTTTTAGCTTTATTATTAATTCATCTTAACTAAAAAAAGTAACTTGGTATTTGGAAATTTTTTATTGAAATAATTCAATTTGGGTCTGAACAGGAGCAATTACAGCTAAAAATAAATAAATAAAAAATCATTTTTATAAATATTCTTACATTAATTATGAATATATTTATAGAACCGCTAATCTCAATGAGTGGATTTCTTTTGAAATTAAGGAGGTATTGTCATAAAATATTTTATATTCAATTTTCATAATGTGAAAAATCCTTACATGATTTACGTTCCGGGTATCATTCATTTTCCACATAGGATAAGGACTCCTTGGCACCAGCATAAGGTTGAATTGCCCTTATTCTGAAAATTACCAGATTCTCATTGATTTAGACGATATAACAAGATGACATGCGTCAAACCGGCCTTTTATTTTAATTTTCCTGTTTAAACTTCATCAGCTCGCTGGCAAATCCACATAATCCACGTTTTCGCTTTTCTCCGTATTCCCTTCTCCCGGTCTGCAGATGATCACGCCCATGTGTGCTGCCACGTCTGGCTGCAGGCAGCCATTGAAGTCTGCACATGACCAGGCGTGAGTTTCTCACCAGGAATAAAATTCCTTTGAACAAATCTTTAACAATTTGATAAAGTGTATTCTTTTTGATTTCGCTAAATTTGCCCCTTACCGGGAAAAGAGTCTGAATACGTAATAATTTTTAACCATGATAAATAAAAAATTTACAAGTCTGGGTGTAATGACCAGCGGCGGGGATGCACAGGGAATGAATGCGGCGGTAAGAGCGATCGTCAGGACCGGCCTGGCCAGGGGATTGGATGTATATGCCATCATCCAGGGATATAATGGCATGGTACGGGGGGGCGATATGATCAGGAAGATGTCCTGGGATTCTGTGGGAGGTATCATGCATAAGGGGGGAACAGAAATCGGAACAGCCAGAAGCACAGAATTCAGAACCCGGGAAGGGCGTCTGAAAGCCGCTAAAAACCTCATCGATGTAGACATCGATCATCTGGCGATCATCGGCGGGGATGGGAGCCTTACAGGGGCCAATATTTTCCGGGAAGAATGGCCGTCCCTGATTGAAGAACTTGTCAAAACCAAAAAAATATCCAAACAAAAAGGAGAACTTCATCCAAAACTTAAGATCGTTGGGCTCGTGGGCTCCATCGATAACGATATGTCCGGTACGGACATGACGATAGGTGCCGATACTGCATTAAAAAGGATTACCGATGCCGTGGATATGCTGGCCAGCACCGCAGCCAGCCATCAGCGCACGTTTGTCGTTGAAGTGATGGGAAGGAATTGTGGTTATCTTGCATTGATCAGTGCACTCTCTACCGGGGCCGATTCCGTATTCATTCCGGAATCTCCTCCCGAAGAAGGGTGGGAAGACCGTTTATGCAAAATCATTGCCACAAACCGTGATGCAGGAAAAAATGACAGTGTTGTGATCGTGGCGGAAGGTGCCAAGGACAGGAAGGGAAACCACATCCAACCTCATTACATCAAGGAAGTACTGGAATCCAAACTGGGACAGGATACAAGAATTACCATCCTGGGCCACGTGCAGCGTGGGGGTGCACCCAGTGCATTCGACCGTTACATGAGCACTGTACTTGGTTTTCATGCCGTAGAACATATTATCAATGCCGGGGAATCGGAAGAACCCATGATGATCGGGATGAGAAAGAATAAGGTTACCCCTGTTTCCCTGATGGATAGTGTGAACCGAACCCACTCGATATACGAGTGCATCAAAAATGGTGAATATGAAAAGGCCATTGACCTGAGGGGAGGAAGTTTCCGGGAAGCGCTCGCGACTTTCAAAACCATGAGACAGGCTTCCCCGAAACCGCATGAAAAAGGAAAAAAACAGAAGAAACTGGCCATATTAAATACAAGCGGACCTGCTCCCGGCATGAATATGGCTACAAGAACGGCAGTCAGGCTTGGACTCGATGCCGGCCATAAGATGATCAGTGTAAAAAACGGTTTCCAGGGATTGATTGAAAATGAACTGGAAGAAATGGATTGGCAAAGCGTGGAAGGCTGGACATCCCTCGGGGGAACAGTATTGGGAACTAACCGCAAACATCCGACTGATCGGGAATATTATCCCATAGCCTCCACACTTGACAAACATCAGATCGATGGTTTGCTGATCATCGGTGGCTTGTCCGGATACCAGGCGGCATATGACCTGATGAATAACCGGGATAAATACATGGCCTTCGATATCCCCATGATCTGCGTACCTGCCAGCATCAACAATAACCTTCCCGGATCGGATTTCAGCATTGGGGCAGATACAGCCATCAATAACATTGTCGAAGCCATCGATAAGATCAAGGAATCCGCTGTTGCTTCAAACAGAACTTTTGTGGTGGAGGTGATGGGCAGATATTGCGGATACCTGGCCCTGATGAGCGGCCTGGCAACCGGTGCCGAAAGGGTTTATCTTCATGAAGAAGGCATTACGTTGAAAGACATGATGGATGACGTGAATGAATTAAAGGAAGGGTTTTTATCGGGTAAACATCTTGCCCTGGTAATCCGTAACGAATATGCAAATCACATTTATACAACTGAATTTATTTCAAGCCTTTTTGAAGAGGACGGAGGATCTATCTTTGATGTCAGGAAATCAATTCTGGGACATATCCAGCAGGGTGGAAATCCCTCACCGTATGACAGGAACATTGCCACCAGGCTGACAACCCGGGCGATCAATGAGCTGATCCACCTGACTGAAAACAATAAAAAGGATTGCGGATTTCTGGGTATGACAAGCGGTCAGATCAAATTAACAGATCTCTTCGAATTACCGCGGATGATCGATGAGAAATATCAGCGGCCAAAAGAACAATGGTGGCTGAAACTTCAGGAAATTGCCCAGGTTTTTGAAAGTTATAAACCCTGATTTGCAAAAGACCAGTTTTTATAAATATCAGAAAACCACGGGTTCCTTTCTGTTCCCAAGGTATGATAAAGCGTGAATAAAGTCCAATTGGTTGGCAACCACAGGAATAAATATTTCGGAAATTT
>JAGTVG010000102.1 GCA_018224645.1 Cyclobacteriaceae bacterium | reverse complement strand
TTCAAGCCAGTTTCAGTTTTGAAAAATCAATCGCAGAACAGTGGAAGGGGGGCAGGATTGCGGAGAGTGCTGGTCGTTGTTCAGTTTTCACTGTCAGTGATCCTTATCGTCAGTGCACTTGTCATTTACAAGCAGATCATGTACCTGCAGAATAAGAACCTGGGATTTGACAAGGAAAATATTCTCTACTTTTTTGATACCCGCGGGATCAAAACGAATTTTGAATCATTCCGGAATGATGTGCTGTCACAGTCCTTCATTTCCGGTATCGGGAAGGGGAATCATCTGCCTTACCAGGTGGGCAGCAGTGCTTCCAACATGGTATGGGAAGGAAAAACGGAAGATGTCGAGATCCTTTTTCAAACCTATCAGACAGATTATGATATGATCAAGGTGCTTGGATTCGAACTGATCGACGGCAGGTATTTTTCACCGGAATATGCCACCGATTCCACCAATTATATCATCAACGAAGAGGCAGCCAGGCGGATGGGGATGGAAAACTCTGTGGGACAGCATCTGGAGGTCTGGGGGAGAAAAGGCCAGATTGTCGGGCTTGTCAGGGATTTTCACAGCAATTCATTGTACAGCCCGATCGAGCCGCTGATCTTCATCATGAATCCGCTGAATACCTGGATCACCTATATCCGGCTGCAACCGGGCAAGACTACCGAAGCCGTATCCTTCCTGGAATCGGCTTTCAAAAAATATGATCCCGATTTTCCTTTCGAATATCATTTTCTGGACAAAACATATGAGGGGTTGTATAAGTCGGAAATGACCATCGGTAAACTGGCGGATTATTTTACGGGCATTGCCATCTTTATCGCCTGTCTCGGTCTGTTCGGACTGGCCTCATTCACGGTTGAAAGAAGGGCGAAGGAAATCAGCATCCGGAAAGTTTTCGGAGCCAGCGTTATCAGGCTTGTCGCCCTGCTCAGCAAGGATTTTGCCTGGCTGATCCTGATTGCCATCTTAGTGGGTTCTCCCGTCGCCTGGTTGGCAATGGATAAATTCCTGTCGACCTATGCATTTCATACGGAAATGGGACCCATGATATTCATCCTCACGGCTGCCGGGATCCTTACGATTGCCCTGCTGACCGTCATTTACCAGTCCCTGCAAGCGTCCATGGGCAATCCGGCCGATTCGCTGAGGGATGAGTGATCAGATGAGTGATCATGAAGGTGTGAATTTGCGCGTAACCCGGATTTCGGAAAGCTGGTCATCGAATCCTGATCCCCGGTAAGTGTAACGGGTCAGAATTACAGCAAACCGGCTGACCGGATATGAGTGCTTTACAGGCGCCTGACCAAATCAGTCGGCCTTGCTCATTGTTAACATCCCATGCTGTAATCCTTTTAAGGATTTTATTTTATCCGCAAGCTCTGTGAGGATCGCTGCCTTACCTTTGACGGCCACAATTTCGAGGCAATTATTCTGATCCAGGTGAAAATTCTGCGAAGACAGGATCACTTCATGATATTTAAGCTGTATGTTGGCAAGTTTATTGACAATCCCTTTCTTTTTAGGCTCATACACAAACGTCATCGATCCTGCCACGATGTTATTGCATCGCCATTTCCTTTTAACGATGTTGTTGTTTAATAAATGCCTGATCCCCTGAGACCTGTTGGCCAGCTGGTTCTCGATTACATATGCATCCAGTTCTTCCAGAAGCTCTTTTTCAAGCGAAACGCCGAATCTTACTACTGACATCGTGTTACTTTTTTATAAATTTGTGTAACTTTAAGTAAATTTAGTTTATTTTTATGTTTATCATTTCCTTAAGTTGAGGAATTTCCAGGGAAGGGACGCGGAAAGAATGAAAAGAAAGGACGTCAGGAATTCTCCCCCTATGCTGCAATAGCCAGGCGGCATTTAATATCCGGATGGATCCATACGCGGCAGGAAACCTGGTCGGACAGTTAAGATTTTTTTTGCTTGACAAGCATGCATCAGACGGTCTGAAAAGGAGCATTGAATGACCTGTTAAATTCGATTGCCGGATGCCGGATCAACAATCCAGGAACACCGGATAGGTTTGGGAATGTGGAGAGGAAATTGAATTAGATTGATTATGGACGAACTTATAGGAAAACTGAAAAACTGGTTTATGGATCATAGTAAGGTGGCCATAGCTTTTTCGGGTGGAGTGGATTCCTGCCTGGTTGTCTACCTTTCAAGGTACTTTCTGGGCAGGGAGAACGTGATAGCCGTCATATCCAATTCCGCAAGCCTAAAATCGAGGGATCTGGAAACGGCCAGGAAATTCTGTCAGACCTATGATGTATATCTTGAGGAGATCGATGCTCGGGAAATCGAGGATCCCAACTATGTGATCAATCCGGTGAACCGGTGTTATTTCTGCAAATCCGCACTTTATTCCATGATGGACAGTATGGTAGCCGGTAAATACCCGCACCATTCTATCCTTAACGGCAATAACCTGACCGATCAGGGAGATTACCGGCCAGGTCTGGAAGCAGCTGCCGAACACAGGGTTAAAAGTCCCCTTGCGGAATGCGGACTGGAAAAATCAGATGTCAGGGCACTGGCAAAATATTTCAATTTATTCACATGGGATAAACCTGCCAGTCCATGTCTGAGCAGCCGTTTTCCGTATGGCGAGACCATCACCCTGAATAAATTAAGAATGGTGGAGGATGCGGAAAACATACTGAATGATTTCGGTTATGAAGACGTCAGAGTCAGACATTATGGGAAAACGGCTAAAATTGAGGTGCCTGCCAACCGGATTGATAGAATTAAAAAACATTTCGGACAGATCGAACCGTTGATTCTGGGAATCGGTTTCGATCAATGTACGATCGATGAGGAAGGACTTGTTTCAGGAAAACTTAACCGGGAAATAGTTTATGTCAGACAGGATCAATATTGATCTCAGCCGGGAAAAGCGACTTGGGTTTCCTGAGGCTGTATTTGGCCTGAATAAGGATGTTGAAAGTCTGCTTGATATCATACGCGTATTCAGGGCTAACGGCAAATCCGTATTGATCACACGGCTACAGAAGGAAAAATTCGAAAAAATAGATGAAAAATATCCCGGCGAATTCTACGATGAGCTTTCAGGGGTCTGTGTTGTCGGGGAATTTCCTGAAACCAGCAATAACCAATCTGTCGGGGTCATATCTGCCGGTACGACAGATGCATATGTGGTGAATGAGGTGTATTATACTTTAAAATATCACGGGATAAAGGCCGACAGGATCCATGACATTGGAATATCAGGTATACACCGGTTGTTAAGCCGCCTCGATGAAATAGGCAAATATCAAATCCTTATTGTTATTGCAGGGTTTGAAGGAGCATTGCCCACGGTGATCGGCGGACTTCTTCCGCAACCTTTGATTGCCGTACCCACAAGTATTGGATATGGCGTGGCTCAAAACGGACATGTTGCGCTGAACGCGATGCTTACAAGCTGTGCCAACGGGATCTCTGTGGTGAATATTGATAATGGTTATGGGGCTGCCATGGCTGCATTCAGGATACTGCATGCTTTCAACGGTATTAAGCAAAACAATGATAATCGGATAACCGGATGAGTATTTTAAAGATAGAGGCTTTTTCTGGACTAAGCGGGGACATGTTCCTTGGTGCCCTGACCTCCCTGTGCGATATGTACGAAGAAATTCAGGGTCTGCCGGAACGCCTTGGACTGGCGGAGGAAGCGGAGGTAATTATACACGAGGTGAATAAAAAGGGAATCGTTTGCCATCACATCAGGATCAGCGATAAAACCAGGGACAAGGGTCATTCACATCCTCACAGGCATCTCAGCCACATTCAAAGGATCATCGAAAATGCCGCTATTTCAGAAGGAGCTAAACAGATCGCCGGGAAGATCTTCCTGCTGCTGGGAGAAGCTGAATCTCAGGTCCATGGGATCCCGATCGAAAAGATCCATTTCCATGAAGTGGGAGCCATTGATTCCATCATGGATATTGTCGGTACCTCCATCCTGCTTGACAAACTGGAAATTACAAAAACATATTGTACAACGGTAAACACGGGTTCCGGTTTCGTAAATACGGCACATGGACGCCTGCCTGTACCCACGCCTGCGACAAAGATCCTGCTGATGGGTTGTCCTACGGCTAGCGGAGAAATTGAAAGTGAGCTAACGACTCCCACCGGAGCTGCCATATTGAAATACCTGGATCCGGATTTTAACATTCCCGCATTGATCGATGAAAAGATTGGGCATGGACCAGGGGAAAAGGAATTTGAAATCCCGAATATTCTGCGGATCTCCCTGTGTAAGGCAGGTACATCCAATGACAGGATCACGGTCCTGCAAACCAATATCGATGATATGTCGGGCGAATACCTGGGAACCGAATTTCAGGATAAGTTATTCCGGATGGGAGCCCTGGACCTCTATTTCGAACAGGTGATCATGAAACGGGGACGGCCGGGAGTTGTGCTGAACGTTCTTACCCGCAAGGAAAATGCTGACCGGATCGCAGACTGTATTTTCGGGCATACCACTTCCATCGGCATAAGGTATTTTGAGGCCGGCCGATATGAACTGGAAAGGGAGATTAAGGAAGTGGATACCCTGTATGGAAAGATCAGGTTGAAGGAAACCCTGCTCCCCGGGAACACCCAGAAACGTTCCAAACCGGAGAGCCGGGATATTTTCAGGATTGCAGAACAGGAGAATAAAAGTTCATTATATATTTTAAATCAAATTCAAAATTCAATTAAAAATGAAAACCATTAAAAGAATTCTTTTACCTGTATGTTTGATAATTCTTGCGCCGGTCATGGCTGCTGCACACCCGGGGCATGATCACGGGGAAAACATCTGGCAAACCTTCGTACACTTTATGTTCACCTATTACATCTTCTTTATCATCGCCCTTGTCCTAATTGGCGGTGTGATCAGGTATTTGTATGTCCTGAGGTCCGGTCAGAAACATGATATGGTTAAAAACGACCATAAAAAGGAATAAAAGGAGCCTGATTTGCCGCTGGCAACATGATCGCCTTCCGGCAGGATGGGGACTGTTATGTCAGTATAAGGTCAGGCGAAGGGGGATGACATCCATCGAAGGGATGTCATCTCCGGTGGCAGTCATCCCGTAATACAGGATGAACATTGAAGAGGCACTTTTAGAATAAATGTTCTTACTTCAGGATCGAAC
>JAGTVG010000101.1 GCA_018224645.1 Cyclobacteriaceae bacterium | reverse complement strand
TTGCATTCCGCATGCAGGAATAAATGGAATTGGGATTTTTTTCATCGAACCCGATGAACTGGATCACATCTTTTTTTCTGAACCCCTGATATTCATTAACATACCGGTCGAGCCCTCCCGTGGCAATCACCAGGGGCTCCCATTGTTCGGTCATTCCCGCAGGGAGATCCAGGACCAGGTTAAAATTGACATCCAGAAAACGGGCATTATTTTCCGCACGTTCCAGGTAACGGTACATCCAGAAAATAGTATCTGCAACTCGGCTAAGCATTTTTATTCAGTTTTATTCAAGTACCCAGGTATCTTTAGAACCGCCTCCCTGTGATGAATTCACGACCAGCGATCCCTTTTTCAGGGCAACTCGGGATAATGCACCGGGAATTACCTCCACATTTTCTCCATAGAGAATATAGGGCCGGAGATCGACATGCCTGGGCGCTATTCCTTCTTCAACAATACTGGGAACCGTCGACAGGGATAGCGTCGGCTGAGCGATATAGTTCCTCGGATTGTTTTTAATTTTCACCTTAAATTCCTCTATCAGTTTTCTGGTGGATTTCGGACCTATGAGCATCCCGTAACCCCCGGCAGAATTGGTTTCCTTTACCACAAGCTGGTCAATATTTTCAATTACATATTTCAGATCATTTTTATCCTCACATATATAGGTTGGAACATTGTTCAGGATTGGCACTTCGCCCAGATAATATTTGATGATTTCGGGGACGTAGGCATAGATTGCCTTGTCATCGGCAACGCCGGTTCCCGGGGCGTTGGCAAGCCCTAAATTCCCCTTTTTATAAACATCCATAATACCCGGGATGCCAAGCATGGAGTCAGGATTGAAACAGAGGGGGTCAAGAAAAATATCATCAATCCTGCGGTAAAGTACATCTACCTGTTGGAGCCCCCTGGTCGTCCGCATAAAGAGATGGTTTTTTTCAACGATAAGATCATGGCCTTCCACGAGTTCCACGCCCATCTGGAGAGCAAGGTATGAATGTTCGAAATAAGCAGAATTATATATGCCGGGTGTCAGTACGGCAATTACAGGATTTGGTTTCGGCGAAATATACTCAAGCATATCACGGAGTTTCATGGGATAATCAAATACCATTCTCACCCCGAGTTTGTTGAAAAGTTCAGGAAAAGTCCGCTTCAGGATCTCCCGGTTTTCAAGCAGGTAGGAAACGCCGGAAGGGCATCGGAGATTATCTTCCAGCACGTAAAAATTACCATCGATGTTTCGTACAATATCGGTCCCGGTGATATGGCACCATACATTCTTTGGCGGTTTCAGGTCCATGCATTCCTTCAGGTAGGAGGGACTTGAGTAGATCATTTCCGCGGGAAGGACTTTATCCTTCAGTATTTTCTGATCATGATAGATATCGTCAATAAAAATATTGAGTGCATAAATCCGTTGCTGAAGGCCTTTTTCAATGAACGCCCAGTCTTCCCGTCCGATAATCCTCGGGAAAATATCCAGTTTCAGGATACGTTCAACACCTTCCTCCTGGCCATAGACGTTGAAGGTCATCCCCAGCAGGCGCTGTGCCCTGTCGGTAGCGATTTGCAACTGGTTAAGCTTTTTATACGATAATTTTTTGATATCCTCCAGGAAGCCCGCATACGAGGGTCTCACGTGATGTTGCCCGTCCATCATTTCGTCAAATACATCTTCGGCAGGATAATGGGTAAAGTTCATGGTTTTCAGGATTAAAACTTGATTGATAAATAGAATGAAAAACTTAAATCCTGTTAATCCGGTAAGGATTTTAACCAAAAATCAAGAAATTTCCCATTATTATAAAATATATGGGTAATTTTTTTCTTGAATTATGCCGGTGAATACTTTTGCATGTAACTTATTCATATCTCAGCGACATGATCGGATCCTGGGCGGCAGCCCGCCTGGCAGGCGCATAACCAAAGATAATCCCCACACTTACTGCAACCCCGAATGATAAAAGGATCGAATAAATGTTGATGATGGTTGGAATTTCGGCGATGGTGGAGATCGTGTAAGCGATGGCTATTCCTATGATTACCCCGATGATCCCGCCGGTGAAGCTGATCAGAATGGCCTCAAGGATAAATTGATAGGCGATATGGGTTGAATGACAATATTGTTTACCCCTACAAGCCTGATCTGATCCATGATCTCTTCCTGGGCGCCGGTTCCTATGGCTACCATCGAAATGACAGCGGCCACCCCAAAAATGATCCCCAGGGCAGTCAGAAATGACCTCATTTTATTGGCCAGAACAGCTTCCAGTGAAATAGAAAGATTTGCTGAAAATCGCTTTAACATGATTCATTGATCAATTTGAAGAGGCGGATAAATGCCGACGAGCTCTGCAGCAGATCGTTTTGCTCATTTTCAATCCGGTCGGAAAGCTCCGATGCATCCAGGCTTCCGACATAGTCACCCTTATTGACCACAGTACCCTCATCCACCAGGTTTTCTATTTTTACTTCCCATATCCTTGCCCGCCTTAAACCGAAAGGACCTTCGATGTTCACTGAATTTTTAGCATCCAGTACACCCGAAGATGAGATTTCAATTTTAAATGTGCCGTTTTCAGCCTGTGTCAGGATCTCAGGATCATCAGCCGTTTCCTTGTTGAATTTGGATGATAGAAAAATAACTGCAATGATGACGACAGAGATGATTATTAAAAATACATTTCGTTTCATTTATCTCATAGGGTTTAATTTTTAAACATACTTAGGAATGGTTTATCCGGGCCATTACGATCCAAAAAATCCAGGACCGAATTCCAAGATGCTGATCCTGCGTATCTCCCAAACCACATTCCTTTTATTCAACATGTTCAACATATCCCAGGATTTCAAAATCCTCAAACAATCCATAATCAAGCAGATGATAACTGGAACCTGCCGGTTGTTTTTCAGGTGCATAAAAAAAACTCCAGGGTGTAACCACGCCTTCTCTGGGATTGTTATGGTGTGGTCCCAGGAGATTTTTCAAACTGCCACAAACCCTCACGGAAACCGTGTTTTCTCCCTGCCTGATCCATGGACTGATATCAAGCCGATAGGGTGGCCAGCCAATGATGCCTGCTTTTTCCTCATTGACCCATACTTCTGCGACGGTTCCTTGCCATGCGTTTAATTTCACTTTGTAGCCACTGAAATGGCCTGAATGGTTAAAAACTTTTGTATAGTCAACCAGATCCGCATAATAAGGGAATCCCCGGGATTTCCAGCTGCCTAAATCCAGTTCTTCCGGAGGTTTTATTATCCATCCGTTCTGCATTGATTCCAGGCTGAAATTTCCCAGCAGGTATACAGGTTCGAGCTCGGCCAGAATATCCATCGGATGAATGGATATCTGCAGTTCATTGCGCCCGTTCCGTGTATGACCGGAAAGATCAAGCACACCGAAACTGCGGTCAAGCCACCATTCATCATTCATGGGTGTCACTTCTATTCCGTTAATAATGAACCTGTAAAGATGTGACCATTCAACCACCGCTTTAAGCTCTTCCGGAATGAAATCATCCTCAATGTAAAATGGGAAGATGACGTCAAATCCTGAAAGACTGTCAAAACTGTTTTTATCCAGTATGCTGGTTCTGTACTGGACAGCAATGCTCCAGGGATTATGGTTGAAGCCATAAGGTTCCTTCAGATGGTGTTTATATATTGTGTCGGCCGCATTATAAAAATACATCCCCTCATAGACCATTCCATCGATCGTCAGGTCACAATAATCAAGAGTAAGCACATTCGGGGATACAGCTTCTACTTTCGTTGGAAGGCTGTTGACCGCCTGGGCAGGGAAATCCTTTTCGCTGACCTTTCCGATGCCTTGAATTTTGCTTTCAGGAATAAAATACAGGGCTGAATTTGATGGAGGCAAAGTGAGCCGGACCTGTTGTACTCCTCCACCCTGATCTTCCACCGGAACTTCGCGAACACTGCCATCAAGCGGATCAAGCCGGATCAGGGATTCACCATTTACTTCAAAATGGATATTTGATGTTGAACTTTTATCGAAATTAACGAGAAAGATCAATTGGCCATCAATCAGCTGTCGTCTCATATGAAAGATCCTGCCACCCCATTCTTCCGGTGTTTCAGGAATAAATCCTTCACTGGCAAAATAATCTGTGATGATCTGCCGATCCAGGCTATCCTGCACGATCCATTGTTCTGAAAAGGACCGCGATAAATTTTGTATCCTGTGACTTTCATTGCCATCCAGCCGGTCAGGTACCGGACCAAACGAAAGGATTCTGCCACCGGTTTTCAGATATGGTTCAATGTATTGAAGGGTCCCGGATTCAATATTTTCAAACAGGGGAGGAAGAACCACCAGATCATACGCTTTTTCACCCACAAGGAATTTCCCATCAGCGTTATTTCCAAATTCACGGATCAGGCGTTCACTCCCGAGATCATATTCAACCTGAAATTTCTCCAGTTGATCCAGGAAGGAATGAAAGGATCGTGTATATTTTTCAAGGAATCCTTCGACCCCCAGATGTTCCCCCTCCTGTACCGGTGAAAAATACATCCATGTTGAAGATGTCGGTTCAATGACCAGGATCCTGTTGTTCTGTTTTCCGGCAGAAAGCACATACGATAACCGGTGGAAATACCGATTCAATACCTGATAATTATCCCACCATGGCGTATGATAAGACATGGATTGGGGAAAGTCCCTTTTCCGGGCTCCCTTGATGGTCATATAGGAAAGATGCTGGTTCATGAAATTTACTCCCAGGGCATATTCCCAGTCACCCAGCCGTTTCATATCCTCAAAGGTTAATTCCCAGCCAGCCCCGCCATAGGTTTCAGATAGTGCCCGGTTACGTCCCATCTGGTTGGCCACACTGCTCAATTCCTTCACAGCCCGGATGTTACCGAACTGATCCGGACGTGCTTCCTCGGAATTGAATAACATATCAATGCCGGGGATCTGGTGCCAGGCATACATGGCCATATTATCGCCCCCATGTTTTGGATTGGGCCAGCCATGTTCCCAGTAATGTCCAGTCCATTCAAGATTTTTAGATTCTGTGTATTCGAACCAGGGTTTTGCCCAGCGTTCGATGAACAGGTCCAGCAGCAGGGCATAATAATCATGCCTGATATTCCTGTAATCACCTATATCTTCAAAAATCGAAGGTAAATAAGTCTGAAGCTGATAACCATATTTTTCTTCAAATTTATCAAAAAGGGCTGGCGTCCAGCGGATCACCCACGGTTCTCCTCCCCGGGTGTTTATGTTCGGTTCATCGGTGAAAATCCCCGGGATCCTCGAACCCAGCTCTTCCCCGAGGGTCTTTTCATAATCCCGCATGGTTAGTTTGATGAATTTTTCCGTAACGCCATCGGCGAGAAGGTCCACATAGGACCATCCACCAAACCATGCATCATCAGAGGGGAAATACCATTTGGAAAATGCATAATAATCACCGGGCTGGTCATAATACCGTTGGATCCCGTTGGATACGTTTGCAAACTGGTTGCCAATCCTTTTTAATACCAGGAAATATTTTCCGGAATCTTCCCGGGTCAGTTTTTCCATTTTCTGGAGCTGGAGCCCGGCGCCCTGATTATAGGATTCCGGCATCATGGCAGGCACATGTCCCCCGGCAAAACCGCTCGGAAAGGAATTTTCATCATACAACCAGATTTTCATATCCAGTTCTTCTGCCTTATTCACGGCATATTTTGTCAGTTCCATCCATTCCCTCGACAGGTATTCAGTGATAAGTCCGGGCCGCGGATGAATAAAAACCATATGGATTCCCTGGTTCTTATATAATTTCAGCTGCCGCTCGATTTTTTCCGGGGTTACCCTGTCGTTCCAGACCCAGAATGGAGCTGTACTGAATGAGACAGGTGGCTCCATAAAATGTTCACGGATCATTTTGAAGGATGTTACCGGGCTATCCGGTTCATCAGTTACCCGTACCAGGCCATTGCATGCCATAAGGCCCGTTAAAAATAATATGAAGATTAGTTCCGTTTTCATAATCCACCCGGACCACCGGTTTTATGAACAGATGAATGGCTGGGATCAGGCATCATTTTAACGATTAAAGATCCGAATTCAGGATCTTCTTTTCCTGGTATATCCATGCCGTGAAATTTCTGGCGATAAGAAAGAAAAGGCATATCACCCGTATTTAAAAAATGAAGGTTTAAGAGGAATAGATTAAAATTGATTTCCATGAAGCTAAAAAAATTGCTGTAGAAAATTACAAAATAATTCTGTAATCCTGAAAAAAATCGGGAGGCATTGAAGGCATTTATTCAGGAAACACCCTGGAAATAAGAATAAATCATACCCATACTGCTGTAGACAGCCTCAAATTAAAATCAAGGCGGGAAGATGGCACCAGAGCAAATGGACCGAGAATATGATTATCTTTTATTGACGTCAGATCCCCCGGACGTGTCGATATTGAGCAAGTCAGGATCTCCTTTATAATAAACATCGCTGCCGCTTGAAGCATCCACTTCCAGGGATCCGGTAACCCAGGCCTTGACATCCGATCCGCTGGATAATTCGAGTACGGCATTTTCCACTTCAAAATCATAGGCATTGATATCACTGCCGCTGCTTGCTTTTGCGGTAAGACTCCGGGCACTTCCCGTGAGGCTGGCATCAGATCCGCTTGATGCGCGAAGTTCTACCTCATTGGCTTCCAAAGTCAGTTTCAAATCACTTCCGCTGGAAGCCTCGATCCTTATATTTCCGAGCTTCAGTAAACTTTCAGATTCAACATCGGAACCTGCGCTTATATCCAGACTTTCGAGATCGACAAAGGTGATCCAGGCTTCCACATGATTGCTGTGAAACCAGTTGCCATCGACTGACAAACGTAATTCGTTGTCGATCACATCCGATTTAACATCGTCCATATTGTTTTCACCGGCGATTATGATCACTTCTGCCCGGTTGCCCTGCCTCAGGGTAACATCAATTCCGCTGGTAACTTTCAGGGCAGTAAAATTTCCTACGTTTCGTTCTTCTTCTAACCTCGGACCGAAGTTTCCGTCGGAAAAAACACAGGATTGAAGGGTCAGGCAGGTCAATGAAATGTAAAACAGGGTTCCGGCAATTATCAGGTTGGTATTCATTAAATGGAGTTTAAAATTTAGTTTTTGCTAATGAAAAAAATCCCCTAAAGTCTTCCATGTATAATTTCCCTTCAAATCCTTTGACGCTGACAAACAGGAAAGGGTTACATTTTGAATCATAATTATTCTTCCGGTGAAGCATTTTATTCCAGTGATGCATTGCCGGATGGTTATGAATTTTGATTTAAAATAAATTGATCTTCGATATTCAGTCGCTCTGGAAGGCCAGCCCACGAATTTCAAAAGCCTGTAAGACTGTGATACGCAGCGGGAATCGGGGAATTGGGAATCCAGAAGCTCCCAAGGAAGCCGGGGCTCGAGGATGCACGACATCCCGGCAACAGCGGGATCGTCGGCAACCGGGAAATCGGGTAACCGGGGAAATGGGGTAATCCAGCCTTCACCGCGGAAAGATCTGCACCAGCTATGGGGAAGAAGAGCTGGAAGGCCGAAGCTCTACATTCTACATTCTGCTTTCTTCAGTCATAATTCATAATTCCGTGCCCCTTCCTGCTGAATCTTCCCTTTGAAAAGATCCGAATACCCTGATCATTCCCTTTTCTTAATTTCCGCTGTTCCTCTTCGGGTAAATGGAAAATTTCCCGGCATTCCAAGGAACAGCAACCCTCATATTTCTGTGAACAGCTTTCACATTGGATGAAAAGCAGATTGCAGGCGGTATTTTTACAGTTCGTGTGGGAATCATTTGGTTTCCCGCATTGATGGCAGTGCGCGATGATATCATCTGAAATACGTTCCCCCAGCCTTTCATCAAAAACAAAATTTTTACCGATAAACCTGTTCTCAATGCCCGATTCCGCAACATCGCGGGCATATTTGATGATGCCTCCTTCAAGTTGATAGACGTTTTCGAAACCTGTATGCCTGAGATAGGCGCTGGCTTTTTCACACCGGATCCCCCCCGTGCAATACATGATGATTTGCTTTTTTTTATGAGGCTCCAATTGTCTGCCAACCATCGCTAAAGCTTCCCTGAAAGTATCGGCATCGGGACGGAGCGCATTCCTGAAATGACCGATTTCAGTTTCATAATGATTCCTCATGTCAACAATGATCGTGTTTTCCTTTTTGGCCAGTTCATTGAATTCAGCAGCTTGCAGATGTATTCCGACCCGGGTTACGTCAAATGATTCATCCTGAAGGCCATCGGCAAGGATTTTCGGCCTTATCTTGATCTTGAGTTTAAAAAATGATTTGCCATTATCTTCAAATGCGGGATTCAGCCTGATTCCCTTTAAAAATTCTATTCCGGCCAGTCTTGTCATTAAAGCCTCAAAATTATCTTCAGGTAAACTGATCTGGGCGTTTATCCCTTCGGAAGCCACATATATGCGGCCAAGCACGCCCAGATCATTCAACAGGAGGTAAAGGTGATCCCGGAATATATGAGGATTCCCGATCCGGTAATATCTGTAAAAGGAAATTGTGATCCTTTTCCGGATGCTGATTTTCATTTCGGACTTCAATCGTTTGCCGTTGATTTTATTGAATAACTGCATATGAATATTTCAGTGACTTAGCTTCCTGTTTTTAAAATGATTACCGGTACCGGCAATCTGTAAAAATAAGGGTTTTTTATCTGCAGGAAAACAGCTTGGCAGGATTTATGGCCGGGGCATGCAAATCATTCATTTTCAATTTTCAATTCACCCCTGACATACTTTTTATATTTTTCGCAGGTCAACAGGCCCTGTCCATCACAGAATGGGCATGTCTGGTATACCGTATTGTTCATTTTACCGGGTTTAATCAACACTCCTTCCCCGTTGCAGAGAGGACATTGAAAATGGGTTTTTCCCTTGCAGTCAAATTCATTGGTGCTGGAAAATTCATTCTGTACCCGTTGCGCATTTTTTTCGGTTTCCAGTTGATAGGATAGTTCGGCCTTTTTAAGGTAATTGACACATTCATCAAAAAAACGTCCCTGGGTCCCCTTCAGCTCGATATATTTATTCAACCAGTTGATGCTCTGTTTATATTCATCGAGAAAATATGAATTTTTTCCAAAATAAAAGGTGATATCAGCAGGCAGAACATCCATATTTCTCAAAACCTGTTTGAATTTAATATCGGCAGCCTGATAATCTCCTGTTTCCATAAATTTTACACCTTCCTCCATGATCAGTTTATACTGGGTTTCGGGATCGATCTGGGCAACGAGGGGACTATAAAATGCAGGCATGAGGTTGCTTGTCATACTCAAAAAGAGGAGAGATAGAAATGAATTCCTGGAAAGATACTTTTTATATGAAAAAAAATCAGCCCTCATTCAGATCATAATTGATGCGCTTAACAATACTTCTGCCGAGGGTGATCTCATCAGTAAATTCAAGTTCTCCGCCTACCGGAATACCCCTCGCGATCGTCGTGATTTTCAGGTCAAATGGTCTGAGTTTTTTGGCAATATAAAATGCAGTCGTATCACCTTCCATACTGGATGATAAGGCCAGGACAATTTCCCGCACCGGTGTTTCGCTGTTTTTTATTCTTTCGATCAGGGTCGGAATATTCAGGTCCTCCGGGCCAACCCCATCGATCGGTGAAATTAAACCTCCCAGAACATGGAACATGCCGTTATACTGTGCTGTGCTCCGGATGGCAATGATGTCCGGTGTATCTTCCACCACACAGATGACCGAAGTGTCCCTTTTAGGGGTCATGCAGGTGCAATCTTCCGAATCGCTGATCATATGGCAGATCCTGCAATATTTTGTTTCCTGCCGAAGTTTTATTATTGCCTCTGAAATGGATTCCGTATATTCATTATTTTCCTTAAGTATATGCAGGACAATTCTTAATGCAGATTTTTTACCAATACCCGGTAACTTGCTTATTTCGTTCACTGCATTTTCAATCAACTTCGTTGGGTATTCCATCCTCATTAAAATATACCGTGTAAAAATACAATTTATTTAATTATCCCATCCTGTTTTTTCTGGCTGGAATGAATATCAGGTTTTTGTTTTATTACGGACACGCTGATTATCCGGTTTTTTTGGCACTGGATCATAACCATGCGTGCCCCAGGGATGGCATCTTGATAACCTTTTCATACCAAGCCATGTGCCTTTGAAAGGACCCCATTCCCTGATGGCTTCAATGGTATACTGTGAACAGGTAGGTGTATGACGGCAGTGACTGCCGAGCAGGGGTGATATGGCACCCTGATAAAAGCGTACCAGTCCGATGATTATAGAGGATATGGGTTTCAAAACAATTGCTTACAAAGTTAACTTAAAATAAACTTTATAGTCCGTAATACGTGTTGCTTAATTGTTGTCAGGAAGTATCACCGAAAGGAAATATTGAGAAATGAATCATTTGTATGTTTTGGTCTTAATGGTATTTGGATTACCTGGAAATGTCGTCCCCGGCAGCCCTGATGCCATAAATGATATTTATTTTAAACTTGAGAATGCTAAACCTTCCTTTGATGTTTTTCAGAAAGCCTATGAGGGATACATGAAAATTGGTAAAACCCATTCCCTCAATTCAGATAAACCACTGCTCACGGTTATCGATCTGAATCTTCCCTCGAATGAAAAACGACTTTGGGTGATCGATTTAAAAAGCAATGAGATATTATTCCATACCTATGCCTCCCATGGAAGGAACAGCGGGGAGTTATATGCAAATAAGTTCTCCAATATCAGAGGTTCCTGCCAGAGCAGCCTGGGGTTCTATATAACTGGAAATACCTATGAAGGAAGGAATGGATATTCGATGTACCTTGATGGTCTCGAGAAGGATTTTAATCATAAAGCTTTCAAGCTACTTTTTTTTACCAGGTCCTGTTCTTCATGTATTCATCGAGTTCATTTCGTGACATGGGAAGAAGATCCGGATTGTCATCAATCCATTTCAGAAAATCATCCTTGATTTCATCCGACCATCGGCCGTCGATCTGCCCGGGGGTATAGGTACCCTCCCTAAGACGCTGATGGCCGAATGCGTCCCTTAAAGCAATAAATTCCGCATTGATCACCAGTTTTTCAAGTAAATGGGGCGGGATGAATATCACGCCTTCTTTTTTTGCCAAAACCACATCGCCGGGGAACACGGTGGCATTTCCTATTCTTACAGGAACGTTAATTCCTGTCAGCATGACCTCCTTGATATAGGAAGGATCCCATCCACGGACAAAAGCGTTGAAACCTTCGATCTTTTCCAAACCTTCAAGATCCCTTGAGCTTCCGTTAAAAACGACACCGGTTTTGGATTTGGCATAAATGGAGTTTCCCAGGTTATCGCCGATCAGGGTGCCATCCACGATCTTACCAAAACCATCTGCCACATACACATCACCTTCCTGAAGCATATCGATCGGCCAGGAATTTGATGCGCCGATTCGGCCTTCACCATGGCCTTTATCCAGGATCCTTTGATTGAATTCAGGCCTCAAAGGCATATATTGGGCGGTTAATGCCCGTCCCACAAAAGGTTGATTTGGATGCAGCATCTCCCAGCCGGATTCAAACTGATTGTTATATCCCTCTGCACGGAGAACGCCCCAGGCCTCCTCAATGGAAATGTTTTTCAAACGCTTCATCAGGTCGGCGGATACCTTGGGTCGTCCGTCCTCTGTTCTTTCCCCACTCCATTCCTGTGTATAAAACTGCATCATATCTTCTCCCGGTGTGATTTGGGCGAAAACGCCAAATGTGACAAGGATCATCATCCAGGTACTCATTATTTTTAATTTCATCATGGTATTATATTTATAAAAGGGTTCAAAATATGCTATTCATTTATTTTTTCCAGTTCAGGTTCTTGTTCCTCTTCATCCATGACAGG
>JAGTVG010000100.1 GCA_018224645.1 Cyclobacteriaceae bacterium | reverse complement strand
TCATTTTGTATATTCCACCACAGGTATGCCCAGGTTTTTTGAAAGCGGATCCGCTTCAAGCATCAGGTCATCATATAGTCCGATCGAAACAATAATCGGCGGATCGTATTCCGCCGGCACAAGCTTGATCATAAAAATATCATGGCGGATGTCCATTCTTTCAAAAGATCTTCTCATAAAATGTTTCCGGGGGCTGAATACGATCTTTTCCATGACAGGCAGGGACCTCCAGTTGCCTATTTTTATCCCGGCGAGTGAAAGGAATTGCCTGTAACTTTTTTGCTGATAATCAATCTGAATGCCATAATAGCCTGTAAGCGAAACAGCAGTAATGAGAAGGATGATCAGGCCGGAGATCAGAACCGGTTCATCATACTTGATCCCGTACATGATGGCAGCGAGTCCCATTACCCCGAAGATCATCACAATATTAACAATTACGCCCTGGAAAAATGGTTTGATCCTTTTTATGAACATTATTCAAACCTTGTTGCTATCTCTAATCTCTCAAATTTCGCTGATCAATCCAATTATAAAAACAGGTTTTATTTCGAATGATAATGCCTTTTTTGCCGTATTGATTCCGCAGGTTGTAAATTGGCCCGATATTTACAATATTTCCGGTACGTGTCAGGAAAATGCGGATGCCCTTACCGGTGGATCTAAAGGAATTGTTAAGTAAATTCGTTCTAATCATTTTGCGATGTCATGTTCAGATCATTTTTATTCGTAGCAGCAGGGATTATACTCATTTTTTCCGGTGGTTGCCATACCCTCGTTTCCCCCGGGCGGGATTCTCGCCCGCCTGTTCAGCCGAAAGCCGAGCGCGAATTCCGTGCTGCGTGGATAGCCACAGTCGCCAATATCAACTGGCCGAGCAAGCCCGGGTTAACTACTTCAACCCAGCAGGCCGAAGCTGTAAAACTCCTGGACATGCTGCAGGATCATCATTTTAATGCCGTTATCTTCCAGGTTAGGCCCCAGTGTGATGCATTTTACCCGAGCGAACTTGAGCCCTGGTCATATTATCTGACCGGAAAGCAGGGGGAAGCGCCGGAGCCCTATTATGATCCTCTCGCATTCTGGATCGAAGAGGCACACCGGCGGGGATTGGAGTTTCATGTATGGCTGAATCCTTACAGGGCCCACCATCTCAGCGGAGGGGAAGTCTCTGAAAATTCGATCGTAAAGAGGCGGCCGGAGCTTGCGGTAAGGCTTAAAAATGGAATGTGGTGGCTGGATCCCGGAAAGGAAGGAACACGGTCGCATTCCACCCGTGTCGTCCTGGATATTGTCCGCCGGTATGATATTGACGGCGTACATTTTGACGATTATTTTTACCCGTACCCTTCCTATAACGACAACGATGATTTTCCCGATGAAGAAACATACCAGGCATATCGGCAGCAGGGGAGTAAATTATCGCACGGTGACTGGCGGCGTGAAAATGTGAACGTGTTTATAGAAGATCTATATGGGAAGATCAAGAAAGAGAAACCTTATGTCAAATTCGGTTTGAGTCCATTTGGCATATGGCGGCCTTTTTATCCACCCTCCATTTCAGGGTTCGACCAGTATGAAGAACTGTATGCCGATGCCCGTCTCTGGCTGAACAAAGGCTGGATCGATTATTTCACTCCCCAGCTTTACTGGCCTGTCAACCAGATCGCACAGAGTTATCCCGTTCTGCTTGGCTGGTGGGTCTCAGAAAATAAAAGAGGGAGGCATTTATGGCCGGGGATGAACATCGGCCGGGGTTCCGGGAAGGAAGTGATCGATGAAACGCTGAATCAGATCATGATCTCAAGGGGTTTTCTCAAGGACCATTCCGGACATGTTCACTGGAGCATAGGCCCACTGATGAAAAATCCTGGATTGCTGGAGGCACTTTCAACAGGTCCGTACCGGAAAAATGCCCTGGTCCCGGAATCACCGTGGCTGGATAAAAAACCTCCATCGCCGCCATTCATCAGGATTGCATCCACCGGGGATTCCCTTGACCTGTCCTGGGAACATCAGCGTACGGCGGATATTTTCAGATGGGTTTTATATTATAAATACGGGGAGACGTGGGATTACACAATATTTAACCGTTCAGAAAAAACGACCAGGCTTCCTTCATTTTTATTTAACCGCCAGGCCATGGACCAGGACTTGAAAGAACCGGTCGGTGATGTAAACCGGATGCTTATCCCCGTCAGCGCCATCCTGTTGACGGCCGTTGACAGGACGGGTAATGAAAGTGCAATGACCGACGCTGAAATCGAAGACATTTCCGGAATCGATCCGCCGGATCCGGAATACCTTCGCAGGTTATATGCACGCAGGCTGGCCGCGGAACAAACCACCGGCAGGGAAGGGATCCTGAAAACAGGAATAGAAGTTTTATTGTCAGAAAATTTACACCTGATCAAAGGAAAACGTGTGGGTTTGATCACCAATCCCTCGGCCGTGGATAATGATCTCAGGAGTGATGTCGATCTGATGATGGAACATCCCGGTATAAATCTAGTTGCCTTGTTTGGTGCGGAACATGGTATCCGGGGCGCACGGCAGGGTAAAATTTCAGGGGAAGGCGAACCGGATCCCGATACGGGTATTCCTGTTTACAGCCTTTATGGGGATTCATATGCTCCCGCAGGGGAATGGCTGGAAAAAATTGATGTGATGATCTTTGATATTCAGGGGGTTGGAGCAGCCTGGTATACCTTCAAATATTCCCTCTCCTTTGCCATGGAGGCCTGTGCAAGGGAAAACGTTCCCTTTATTGTTCTTGACAGGCCGAATCCGCTGGGAGGTGTGGTGGTAGAAGGTCCTTTATTGAATCCGGGAGGGATGTTCCGCCATCCCCTGCCCCTGCGTCATGGCATGACCTATGGTGAACTGGCATTCATGTGGAACGAAACTGAGCGGATAGGTGCGGATCTCACCGTAATCAAAATGGAAGGCTGGGAACGTGAAGACATGTGGGTGGAAACAGGGCGTCCTTGGATTATGCCTTCCCCCAATATGGGAACCTTTCAAACGGCACTTGTGTACCCGGGTCAATGCCTGTTTGAAAGAACAAATATTTCGGAAGGAAGAGGTACAACCAAACCATTTTTAATGACCGGCGCACCATGGGTCGATGGAAGGCAGGCAGCCAGGGACCTGAACAGCCGTCAGATACCGGGAGCTTTGTTCAGACCGGTTTATTTTATTCCTGAAACCGTTGAAAAAGGGGGAAACCCTCGGAATAAACCCTGGAACAGGATGTGCTCAGGCGTTGAGATCCTGGTGACTGATCCGGAAAAATTCCGTCCTGTCGGGACTTCCCTGCACATCCTGGATGCCTATCGAAAAACAAATCCGGATTCACTTTCCTGGAATCCGCCAGAAACGATCAGGCAACTTGAAAAACCAGGCATGACGGTCGGTATGGTAGTGGACGAGTGTCAGCAGGAGATCAGGGATTTCCTGGCAGTACGTAAAAAATATATTTTATATTAATGTTGCGGAGTTTCCCGCTCATTGCAGACTGGCCGGTAGTGAACCCGGTCTGCCCTGAACTTGTTTCAGGATCAGCATTCCGGAAATGCCTGGACCTTTCGGGATTTGCGGGATCTTTCAGAATCTTCCGGGGTCCACCTGGATCTTTCAGGATCTTCCGGGATCTTCCGGGATCTTTGGGGTCTTTGAGGTCTTTCGGGCTGGTCTTTACGGAACCTGTCCCGGCCTTCGGGTCACCGGAATCCGATCGAACTGTCCGGGCAGACGAACATTTAAAAATGAAATGTCTTTATTCATGATTTCAAATTATAAAAAAATACCGCGTGCCTTTAACTGCAAAATTTTTGGAATCCTGCTGGTTATTTTTGCGTGGGGATGCGCCGTCCGTCAGCCAGTGAAAACCGGGCCGGGAATTCCACAGCAGGAATTCAGGGCAGTGATCATATCCTCTGCATGTTTGCTGAATGCTGCGCCCGATTCTACTGAAATTTTAATCCTGAAAATGCTGGATGAGCTGAATCAGGCGCATTACAATACACTGATCCTTGATCTCAATCCATCAGGAAATATAAACCGGAAGATACAATCAGATAGCCCTCAAAAAGATCACATGGATTTTGATCCTTTTCTCCGGGTATTCGAAGAGACCCACCGGCAAGGATTGAAGGTTTTTGTCTCAGTGGATTTACTTGCTGCAGGTCAGGCTGAAGTATTGTTGAATCATGAGTTCGGTCCTTCCCGGGATTTGCAGGAAATTCCGGGTCCGGAGGAATCCTGGTACTTTAAAAATAATTCCAATGCCATTCTTGATCCGGCGGTTCCTGAAGTAAGAACTTACCTGAAAAAAATCGTGCGGGAACTAGTGATCCAATTTGACGTGGACGGCCTGATCCTAGACCTTACCTGGCTTTCCGGCTTCCCTGAGGAATTTTCACACGCAACAGATCCTTCACCTCTAACCGGACTGGTAGAGGATATTTTTACCGAAGCCATGCTCGTGAAGCCTTATCTGATTAATGCCGCCAGCGTTCATGTTGATTTGATGAACGGCCATCCGGGGATTAAACAATGGACGGAGAATGGCATTGTGGATTTTATACTCCCTTTTAATAAAAATACATCAGACATGGAACACCCGGGAATCATTGCCGGATGGCAAAACGGAACGGTCTTTTATCCCGGCCGCGTATGTCATGTTCTGTTGGAAAATCTTACCGGTCCGGAATATGGTTATCAGGAACAAAAAGAATTTCCTGGTTCACTGAAAAAAATAATGCCTGAACAGGTATTCAGTCTGGATATTTCCGGGATTTCAGGCGGCAGAAAGGGAGGAGAATCGGTAGAGATCCTAACCTGTGGGAAAACAAAACAAACGGATTCGGAAGGAAGGTTTGGGTTCATCCTTGTAGAAAAACCGGATACGTTGAAACTCCGCGCGGCAGGTTTTACATACAATCTGCCTACGAACCGCTGGAATACCCCTTATGACTACAGGATTGGCCGTGAAGGAGAAGTCACAAGAAAAATTCCCTGGCTGGAATTCCGGCGCATGCCGGAATACATCACCAGTGATCCTGAGTTTCATCTCCTGTGTAAAACAGATTTTCCCGCAAAAGCCTGGATCAATGGCGATACGGTCAAGGTTTACCGGACTGGCATTTTTTTTAAAAAGATAAATTTAGAAGAAGGACGGAACCGGATTGAAGCCGGTGTTATATTCCCCGATTCTTCCCGGACTACCTACACCCGTGAATTCATTTATACCGAAGAGGAGGAATTACGCGAACCATTCCCCCTCTGGATTGATGAAGAATCGGTGACCCCGGATATGGATATGGTGCTTTTACCGGATGACCGGGTACAGCTGAGTTTCAGGGGCTCTAAAGGACAGGAAGGCCTGGTAAAATTCCAGCCCGGTAACACTGCCATCCACTGTAACCGCACGGATTTTAAAGATTACAGCTTGTACGAGACGGTATTTTCCATTGATGATTGGGAGACTGACAGAAAATATTCCCTATCCCTTATCCTGCAGGCAAATAAAAAGACAGGGTTCAATCATAAACTGGAATTCAGGATTCCGGCTACAATAACCATCAGAAAATTTGAAAATTTCCCATGGATCAGGGTTAGGCAGAACAACACACGGCTCACCTACAACCTGGGTCCGGTGAGACTTGGCGGACCTTTAAAGGCTGAATATCCGGCGGGTGTGATTTTGAAAACGAATGGGATCTTCGGTAATTCTTACAGGGTTTATCTGAATCCGGCAGAGGAAGGATTTGTGGATATGGAAAATGTTGAAAAGTTACCTGATATTCATTCGCAACTTCCCTATTATATCACTTCACTTACATGTGCTCCCGCCGGTACGGCTGATATTCTTTCGATCCCATATCCCGTTCAGATCCCCTATGCCATCTTCCCGGAACCTGAACTGAAAAGGATCCGGATCAGGTTGTACGGTGCCATGACAAGCAGCACCTGGATCGCACACCGGGAAGGTTGCAGATATATTGAACGGGTTACCTGGGAGCAGGTAACATTCGGAACATACGAAGTTCAGGCTTACCTCAAAACTTCCTTAATCTGGGGCTATGAAATTCACAAGGAAGGGAGTTCGCTTGTTTTGCGGATCAAGTATCCGCCGGAATTCGACATCAGGAATGAAAAACCACTTACTGGATTGAAAATCG
>JAGTVG010000099.1 GCA_018224645.1 Cyclobacteriaceae bacterium | reverse complement strand
GGGCATCCTTTCCTTCAATATTGCGGTTAAGAATGGCTGTAAGCCCTGTACCCGTATATTCAGGATACAGGTCGATTTCTCCCTGCCTGAGCGCCTCGAAACAGATCATTGTTCCGCCAAGGCCGAATCTTCTGTTAACCTTATATCCTTCGCTTTTTTCAAGGAGTTGGGCAACAATTTCTGCCAGCAGCCGGGATTCCGGAAATTTTTTGCTTCCGATGCTGATCTCCTTTACCGACTGCGCCAAACAGAGATGACTGATCAATGAGGCAAGAATCAGGATTAAATATTGTTCCGAGCTAATTCTCATTGACCTGCGCATTGATAAAGGATCTTACAAATTCATTCGCAGGATGCTCCTGCAGCTCCTTCCTGGTTCCGTATTGCATGATTGCTCCGGAATCCATAAGCAGGATATGATCGGCCAGTAAAAAAGCCTCCTGAAGATCATGGGTTACGAATACCGTGGTTTTATTCAGCTTTTTTTTGATCTCCCGGAATTCCCTGCGAAGCTCAAAACGTGTCAGGGGATCGAGAGCGGAAAATGGTTCGTCCATCAGCAGTATTGGCGGATCAACGGCAAGGGCACGGGCAATGCTCACCCGCTGTTGTTCCCCGCCACTTAATTCAAGCGGATATTTCCCGAGGTATTGCTCCGGTTCAAGTTTAATGAGGTCCAGGAGGTCCCGGGTCCGTTCCAGTATTTTTACTTTAGTCCAGCCTTCCAGCCCGGGAACCAGGCCGATATTCTGTTTTACCGTCCAATGAGGAAACAAGGATCCCTGCTGGGAGACATAACCCATGGTTCGTCTCAGGGCAACCGGATCCTGCTGCAGGATATTCATGTCTTTCACCCGGATTATTCCTTCATCCGGATCGATCAGCCTGTTGATCATCTTCAGCGTAGTGGATTTTCCGCAACCACTGGGTCCGATCAGGCACAGGGTTTCCCCCGCCTGAACCTCGAAGGAAAGGTGATCGACTACCACATGCCCCTGGTATCTCTTTACAAGTTCGTCTGCCCGGATCATAAATTATACATCCTGAACAAAGGTATTAATTATTACTTTATTCCATTTACCAGGTGCTTAATTATCGGTTTCCTTACCTCTGGAAATGATTATAAAGGCGGGAACAGATAACTTAACCCGAAAAATTCATAAATTTTTCCTACCTGGGCAGGCTGGCCTGCCTGACGGCTTTGCTCCGCTGAAGCTTTTCACCCTGTTACACTTCCCGCTAAACCTGATTACCAATAAAAAAACCCCGATTTTCATCGGGGTAACATCTTCTCCGCTCCCCAGGTTGGACTCGAACCAACGACCCTCTGATTAACAGTCAGATGCTCTAACCAGCTGAGCTACTGAGGAATTTTCCAAATGGAATGCAAACTTAGTACGAGTTCTATAAATTATCAATACTTGCCCTGTTTTTTTAATCTGTATATACAAAGTATTCTGTCCGGCGGTCACCATATTTCCTGCCATTGTGGCACACATTTGGCTTTGAGAGAAAATAATGGTGTCATTGTGTCTTGTTTTCGGGGTCGATTTTTCATGGAAAAAGCATTGGTACAGTTTTTATAGATGGTTGAATATATAAAAACAAGAAACATAAAAAATAAAACTATGACACTGATAAAATATAACCCGAACCATCGATCAACTTCCTCTGATCCATTCCTGAGCATGTTTGACAAGTTCTTCTACGACACGCTGGAAGATTCCAGCGCTCGCAGGTTTCTGCCCCAGGCCAATATCCTTGAGTCCGAAAAAACATATGAAATCCATATGGCCATTCCGGGCATGAAGAAGGACGGATTCAACATCGATCTTGAAGATGGTAAACTCCATATTTCAGGAGAAAGGAACACGGACAGCAGCGAGAATGTAACCGTTCACCGTCAGGAAATCGTTTTGGGATCATTCAGGCGTATTTTCCAGGTACCTGAAGATGCTGATCAGAATAAAATATCTGCCTCCTATACGGATGGTATCCTGAAAATTCAGATTCCCAGGGATGAGAAAAAAACCTTGAAACATAAAATCTCAGTTAAATAAAAATGTTCTTTCGAACAAAAAAAACCCTGTAGTGTTTTATCTACAGGGTTTTTTTATTAAAATAGGTGATGTTGAAATCAAAATATATTAAATCTACGTTATACTTTCTTGAATACTAATGCCCGAAACCATTTAACTGACAATAATGAACAAACGAAATTTTATCCTGGCTATCTTCATGGCATCCCTGATCGGCGCCGTCATAGCCATCGCCGGTTTCAGTCTTTTTTTTAACAATGAACCAGCCTATGATTCCTTTGAGGAAAGACAGAACCTGAAATACAAGAACATAAGATTTGATCCCGATATTGAAATACCTGAAGGACCTAATTTTGTATATGCCGCCACGCTGGTTACCCCGGGTGTAGTCCACATAAAAACTGTCAAGGAAGCCAGCAGCTCCAGATATCAAAATCCCTTTGATGAATTTTTCAATATGCCCAGGAGAATGCCCCAGCAGGAAGCCTCCGGTTCGGGCGTGATTATTTCCGATGACGGATTCATCGCCACGAATTATCATGTTGTGGAAGGGGCCACTGAAATCGTAGTGACCCTGGATGACAACCGGAAATATAATGCTAAACTTGTCGGCGAAGACCCCACCACCGATCTTGCATTGATCAAGATCGATGAATCCAATCTCGTATTCATTAAATATGGTGATTCCGATAATGTACTGGTTGGGGAATGGGTACTTGCGGTCGGAAATCCTTTCGAGCTAAATTCAACCGTAACGGCCGGTATCGTCAGTGCAAAAGCACGGAATATCAATATTCTCAGAAGCAGAGACTATGGCATTGAATCATTTATACAGACGGATGCCGTGGTCAATTCCGGTAACAGCGGTGGGGCACTTGTCAACCTGCAGGGTGAACTGATCGGGATCAATACGGCCATCGCCTCACCTACCGGATCATATACCGGTTATTCTTTTGCCGTACCTGTTTCCCTCGTTAAAAAGGTCATGGACGATCTCCTTGAATTCGGGGCAGTACAACGGGCATTACTTGGCATTTCCATCCGTGACCTCGATGCAGACCTGGCCACTGAACTTGGGATCAAGGAAACTTCAGGAGTTTATGTGGCTTCCGTAAATATCGGAAGCTCTGCAGAGGAGGCAGGTTTAAAGCAAAACGATATTATTGTAGCCATCAATGAAAGCCATGTCAAAAATGTAGCCGAACTTCAGGAACATGTGGCCAGAAACCGCCCCGGGGATAGAATCAAGGTCACTTTTTTACGGGACGGTAAGGAGAATACGGTGACCGCCATACTGAAAAACATTATGGGAGAAGAAAGGATGTACAGCCGCGATGCTATCATGGAAATACAGGGAGCCTCTGTGAATGCAGTAGATAACGATCTGAAGAAAAAACTGGATATTGAGGGTGGGGTACAGTTAAACAACATAGGTTCCGGAAAATGGAAGGATGCAGGCATAAAGGACGGATTCATCATTACCTCCATCGATAAAAGGGAAATAAAGTCCATTAATGACCTGATGAGTGCCCTGGCCAACAAGACCGGCGGCATTCTGATCGGAGGTGTATACCCGGATGGTGAAGAAGGGTATTATGGCATAAAATGGGATTAATTTATAAAATCCTGTGAGCTTAAAAAAAATGACTGCCTTAACAGGGCAGTTATTTTTTTATCACTTAGGTCCTTTTATTACATCTCCATATCACAATTTCCCGACATGCAGGCAATTTCCTGGGCAGCGGTTGTATAATCCTCCTCTTCGTACCTGTATATTTTGGAAAAATCGATGTTCGGGAATTTTTCTACCAGTGAATCGAATAATTCCTTTGATATTTCCTCATAGGGCATCTGGTCAAATTTGGCATCAAAGGCCGGAAGGAAGGTAATCCCGCCGATCTTATCCTGGTTTTCCCATACCCATTTGATAATATCAAGAACTTCGTCGGGCTTATACGTAATCGTGACGCTTGGATTATGTTCCGTATAATTCATTTTCACCTGCAGCCAATACTCAAGTTGTTCCATGGCAGTCCGTGTATTCCTGGTTATGGCCCCTTCCGGTGATTTCATTGGAAAATGAACGACATAAGTATTCGCATTTTCCTTTTTCTGACCATTTTCCGGATCCATGGGCACGCCGGCATTGTTAAGCACCTTGTATACCGGTGTATGTGTACCCACCCTTACATTCCTGACATAATAATCTGACCACCTGGCATGTATTCCCGGGGAACAGTTCAGCAATTGAGAAGAATTCCCTGAGGGTTTTACGCAGGTAACGGCTGCAGACTGATTGATCCCCAATGCCCTGGCATAATTCTTATTAGTTTCAATGGCAATCTGTTGTAACATTATCTGAACATCCTGTGCCTGCACCAGGGGGCAATCAAGCTGACCATTGATATCAACACCCAATAACCGTTCCTCTGCGCAGTTATTCTTCCATTCAGGTCTCAATCCCGGGAAATAGGTTGCCATGGATTGAATGGTTCCAATGATGGTCGCCAGCTCCACCTTTTCACGCAGATCCTCGAAAGTATCCTCTGCCCGGGCAACAGCTACTGAAAGATTACAGAACTGGAATGGGCGCAATACAATTTCCCCGCAGGGGTTCGTCCCGAATTTGGCGGGTTTTCTCCGTTCGGGTTTTGTTTCAACGGCTGCATGCCGGTTAAAGATACCGGGTTCGCCCCTTTCAGAGTTCACGATATCCAGTACGTATTTGGCTACCTCGGATTGGGTAAGCTCTCTTTCAGGCCAGACCGCCGAATTATTGGCGTTCCAGCGCTGATTATTTTTGATCCAGAAATCGCCATCCTTGCAATGCTTCATTTCATGATCATCGTAATCAAACAAGGCGATCATGGCTGTTCTCCGGACTCCACCTGAAACCGCTGCCTGTCCTACAGAACACATGATATCATGCGCATCAATCGGCCTTAGAAAGCTTCCCTGCCGCTGAAGCATTCTTGAACGGACAAATTCCAGCATACTTTTCAGGGGTTCCGGTCCACTTGCCCTGCCACCTTTTACCCTGAGCACGGCGCCGGCTTCACGGATCAGCGAATAGTTAAAATGTATATCCCGTCCGCTGAACCAGGTTTCCATACCAACTTTTAATGCTTCGCCCCAGCCTTCGGTCGAATCCTCGATCACGAAATTTATGTGTGGTTCGTTTTTCTGCCTCTTTATTCTTGGGAATTTTTCAACATATTCCCCTTCGACGGAATATCCAACCCCACATCCACTCATGGAAATGATCATCGCCTCCACAAATGACTGTATACCATCCACGGGCATATAGGAACAGTTATATATACTGATGTTATTTCGCCTTGCAGCCGGTCCTGCCATGGCCAGCAATCTCATCGATGGCATCACATTCATCTCAAGAATGCCTTTCCTGATCCTTTCATAGGTTGTTTTGGGCAGTCTGAATTCAGAAAGTTCCTTGAGGAAATTTACTGCCCGGTCCACGGTTTCAACCCAGGTTTCCCGCCTGCCGAGTTCCCAGTTGAACCTTGAATATTTATCATAGAACTGAAACTTCTGCAACTGTGTAGGAAAATATATATCCGATTCATTGAAAGCTTTTTTTACCTCCTCGGGAACGGGCCGTTCCTGTCTCATCTTGGCATGTTCTGCCCGGTAGAGAATATAACGTTTTGCAGCTTCGAACTCTTCGGATGCCTGCAATACCATTTCCACGATATCCTGGATATTTTCCACGGTTGGAACATCATACTTGGCAGACACGATGTTCAATGCCTGATTGGCCAGATCATGTGCCTTTTTTTCTGCTTTCTGTTCGGGACGATCAAGGGATCTGAAACACCTGAAAATGGCGTTTTCAATCCTTGTAATATCAAATGGTACTTTACGACCATCCCGTTTTACAATTTCAACCGGGGCACTGACAGTGATTTTGGACTCCTTACCTTGCGCAGTTTTTGCCTTTTTTTCCTTGTTGCCTGATTCTGCTTGTTTCTGATCTAACATGTTTGTTAAAAATTAATAATTATATACCTGACCCGGGCGTCATTCATTCCGTATCGGTGAATTTTATTTGTTTGTAATAACGCAGTTCCAGCTAAAGATAATTTAGCGATTTTCCAATTGCAAGGATATTTTTCGTTAAAATTTTACTTATTTTATAAGTTACTTGAAAGCATAATATTACGTTAATATACACAATATTTGTTTAAACTGTTTACTTTAAAATGCTGATTTACAAATAAATATAAGGTATCATCTGACCAAATAATTTATGTGATCGGTTTCAAGATCCTTACGAATCCATGTTTTTTTTCTGTTTTTCAGATGGATTTAAAGCAATGGTTGAACCCGTCCTTTCTTTTACCGGATTTGCCCAATATTTTCAATTCACATAATCTCCACGTAAGGTCCTGAATCTTTTACGGGCTTCCGCGGCGAAAACACTTCCCGGATATTTTTTTAAAAATTCCTGATAAAGCTCCTTTGACTTTTCAATATCCTTTAAATGATAATCGTATATCTCGGCAATCCGGAAAAACGCATCGTCTCCAAATATATCGTCCGGATAATCGGACAGAATTATTTCCAATAATTGTATGGCTTTCTCAAATTCACCCATCTCCATATATATTTTTGATTGTAACCAGAGGATCTCGTCAGTGAGCCGGGCGCCTTTATACTCCTGAAACATCCTGTTCAGGGAATCGAGTGCTTCAAGCTTTTTATTCTGAAAAAGCATTAATTCGATATTGGCATATTTACGCATCAGAAAATCGGATGTATCCAGGCCAACATTGTCCTTGATCAATAAGCTAAGATGAATGGCATCATTTGAAATCTCCCTGGTTGTGGCTTCCTTCAGGACATCCAGGTGTTCCTGTGCCAGGACAAAATCCCCTTTAAAGTAGGATAATTTAGCGCTTCTCAATTTGGCCTCATATCCGATCGGGGTCTCTTTTCTTGATTTTTCAACCTGCGCATACAAAAGGGCAGATTCCCAGTGCTCTCCGGAAAGAAGGTATATATCGCCAAGATCCAGTTTGCATCTTGCCTGTAATTCAGGGGATACCCTTGGAATACTGATGATGGTATTCAGGATCTCGATGGCCGAATCCTGCTCATCCAGGTAAAAAGCATGGAGCCTGGCCTTGCTAAGTAATGCTTCAGCGGTGCGTGAATTTATTCCAAGTTCATGGACCAGCTGGGCATAATCATTCGCCAGGATCCGGATTTCTTTTACATCAACGGGAAAAGTGTTTTTTACGAGTTCTTCCCGGGAATTAATTTTATATCTTTTCGCGATCGGGTAAATATATGCCTGTTTGTAATGTTTGGTCAGATAATCGAATATGTCCAGCGCTGAATCATAGTCCTTATTCTCCAACGCGATCATACCGACTTCAAGGATTTTGTTGCCGTCCTTACCGGTTTTCAGATCGTAGGCACGGGCCTGTAAAAATGCTCCGTAAAAATTCCGTTGCTGTATATTTACCCAGATGATCAGTTCAGCATAAACTTCATTTTCAGGTTCTTTCTGAATAAGATCATACATCATATTCTCAAAACTACCTAGATCTTCCTCCTCCGTTAAAAAGTTCTGCAATACATTCTTAACATATGGCAGGTTGTTTGGGCTCCGGTTCACAAAATTCAAATATTCACGAACCATTTTATCTTTTTCATTAAGCAGCCTGTACACGGTGGCAAGTTCTACGGCGTAGAGATACGGATCTTTCTGAACCAGACGTCCGGCCTCGTAGCTCTGAACAGCATATTCCAGTTTCTGATTCCTGATGAAATACTGAGCTGTCAGCCGCAGTTTTCTTTCGTCTCCGCCTATTTCATTTATTAATTTATCATAGTATTCATTCTCCTTTTTTAACTCACCCTGCCTTCCATAAATAATGCCCTTGTCTACTACGTAAAAAACATTATCCGGGAAATCCCTGATATTTTTGTCGATGTATTTTTCGGCACTTTTAAAATCATTGGTGCTTAATAGAATTTCAAAATAATTTTTATGTATAAGGGCAATGTTCCGTGAATTTTTCGAAAGCTTTTCATAAATCTCCTTTGCCTTTTCCAATTCGCCCATCGTATAATATTCATTTGCAAGATTGATATCCGAAAGATCCTGAGCCACGATTGAGAAACCGCAAAATAATGTCAACAGGAAAATAAATATTGATTTTTGCTTACAGGGATTTTTCAACATGCTAACTTTAATTAATTATATTATTATATTATTTATGTGTTATTATTAATATGTGGATATGTGGATAACGAAATAAAATTTTTCTTGTTTTTTAATATTGTTTATAATTTTAAGTTATTTCAGGATTTATTCACATTTTATTAACTTGTAATCGGCTTGTAATCAGCCTGTTAATATTTAATAGACCTTCTCTTTCCAAAATGTGGATAACTTTTACCCAAACAATACTGTGGAAAAAATGAGCACAAACGATAGCTTCAAATTTTTTATCCACAGCCTTGATCAACATAGCCGGGCAGGATCGGGCAACAGGAAATTACTGGTTATTTATGCAGATGTTATCCTGAAGTTATCCACAGATTCAATGGGTACCTCCGCCTGATAAGATTTTTATTCAAGGTATAAGTTAACCCGGATATCAGGATAATCAAAATTCCAGGATTATATCTGTAATTTCCCAATTGGCCCTGACTGATATTAACTCATCCAGGAAATAAACGTCTTCCGGTTCTTTTAATTCGAAAACATTTCCAGGATCCCATTTACCATCATTGTTGTTATCAATAAATACACGGATTCTATACTCCCCGGGTTTTACATGATTGAATGAATATTCAGATTTACTATGGATTTCCTGTAGGACCATAAAACCTTGTTTATCAAGAAGTTGAATGGTAAAGTTTGAGAAATCACTCATTACCCTGCCGCGAATTATTCCATAATTTTCACTTTTTAACTTGGAATACTGAAAATTCAGCTCCGGCAAGGTATCCTGTTCGGCAGAAACGAAACTTCCCCGTTCGAAACGTAAATTTACCGATTGCTGTTTTTTGGAAGATGCATTGAGTCCGGGGCCATCGGCCTGACGGTCTCTCCTTACCTGAAGGACTACCGTGTCTGATCTGGATATGTTTTCAAGATATTCGGTTAAAAATAGATCGATTTCAAACTGGTATTTATCTTTCCGTTCATTGGCAGCACGAATGGAATCCGGAGGAATAAACTGATAAGTGATACTGTCATATTTAAAGTATATGCTGTCCCTGGGGATAAAAAAAGACGGTTTGTTAAAAGTTATCTGACCATTAAAATCATCCGTGACGTTCTCCTTGTCCTTTGGTTTGAACGCATACGTATAATCGATTTTTTTTCTTTTGGATTCAGTGAACTTTATATACAGCGTATCATGTACTTTCTGGTCAAGGCTATCCTGTGCTGAAAAATAATACAGGATACTGTCCATATCCTGAAACGTATCATAAAAACGGACTGTACTCTTTTCTTCCCCAAAATTATGATAGACCGTTAATGTAGTGTCTGGAACCTTTACTTCATAACCGACAATGTTTTTGTTCAATTTAATTTCATAATAAAGCCCTGCAGGTCCTTCACGCTGGATTTCCAGCGGCCGTAGATCAAGATAGTATACATTGAGCATTAGGGAATCAATGTTCCGGGTGAGATCAAGGGTGTCCCCGTCGAAACCGAATTTTTCTCTTGGAATATCACAGATCAGGTTGGAATTGATGTCATTGTAGGCATACATTCTGTAATAACCATTCTTGATGTTTTCGATTTGATAAACTCCTTCTTCATTGGTACGGGTCAGATAAAGGGGTTTGCTGTTGAATATATGCAGCGTATCAGCTGCATTATACAGGCAAACATTATAATCCTCAACGGGTTCATTGGTAAAGAGATCCCTTATCTTTCCATTTACAGAAATGGAATCGATGTAATCGCCTGTTGAAAAGGCCAGAACGTTATCCTCGGTAACATTTCCTTCAGTAATATCCTGAATGGCGGTCTGAAAGTTGAATGTATAAGTAGTGCTGTCATCAAATGGTTCAGGAAAGGTGAGATCAATGCTGTTCTTCCGGATTTTACTTTCGTAGTCGCTTTCTATCAGGGGAGTTACGATCAGCTGTTTGGTAAGATCCTGAATTTTAAGGTATTCATCGAATACGAGTCTAACCGATTTTCCCTTGTAATTCAGGCTTTTATTTTCTGGTATGGATCTAACCAGTATGGGCGGAATGGTATCCATGGGCCCACCTGTTGGGGGTTTTATGCTGGCACACCGGGATAAAACATAAACTCCGGCCAGTATGAATATAAGGAGGTATGGAAAACCTTTCATTTTTTAAGGATAAAGATCAGGCTGGAATAATCATTGTTATGTTTTTTAGCATAACTATTTGATTTTAAGCCAGTTATGAATGAACTTAAATATTTATTCCTGTTATTCCGGTATTTTTCACTTAACAGACTGATATAAAAAGAATCCAGCTTCATGGGGAGGATACTTTTGATCTTAAAGTCATGTAGCCTCGCCAGTATTTTAAAACTCTTCTGGTTAAAATGTGAAAGATGCCGGGGGATATCGTATCCTGCCCAGTATGCTTTATATTTCTCAGCATCATAGGATCGATGATTGGGGACTGCGATGATCAGGTATCCCTTACCGGAAAGTATCTTTTTTAGATGGGACATTACCCCATGCAGGTCAGGAAGATGTTCCAGTACATGCCATAATGTAATAATATTGAATTCACCATCATTTTTAAAGTCAAAGAGGTCCGGTATGATCTTCTGACCCAGGATTTCTTCCGCCCTTTTCCGGGCCTTGGCATTTTTTTCCACGCCATGGATTTTCCAGCCATCCTGTTTGCAGGCATGAAGGAATTCACCCGTACCACAACCTATGTCCAGCAGACTTACCTTAGGTGAGAGGGAATGGATCAGTTTCAACTTTTTATTGAGGGTATATTTCCGTGCGATCCGATAGATAAAATCAATGAGTTTTACGGAAGGGGTGTTATGGGAAATATAATCCTTCGAATCATAATATTTGTCCAGTTCCGATTCTATTGGACGAGGGTTGGTAAACCGGAAGGAACAATCGCCACATTCATTAATTGCAAAACTTTCACCAGATAAGAAATGGTCTTTACAGATGATAAAATTCTTAATGTCCTTACTTCCACATACAGGACATTTGTCATGTTTATGGTACATATGCTATTTTCCCAGATAGACCATTAGAATTGAAATATCAGAGGGCGAGACACCGCTTATTCTTGAAGCCTGTCCGATTGTCTCAGGTTTTATCCTGACCAATTTTTGCCTTCCTTCTGACGATAATGAAGAAACCCGCCCAAAATCGAAATTACCAGGAATCCTGTAGTCTTCCATCATTTCCATCTTATCAGCAAGTTTCTTTTCTTTATCAATATACGTTTCATATTTTATTTGGATTTCAACCTGTTCTATTATTTCCTGATCGAATACACGTATTTTCTTCTCTAATGTTTGATCGATACCGGCAAGGTCAGTAACTGAAATTTCCGGACGCTTCAACATCTGGATCAGGGTTGATTTTTCCTTCAAAGGGGCAGTATTTTTTTGGAACGTAAGTGAATTAAATGCTTCCGGTTCTATTTTACGGCTTTCAAGCTCTTGACGAAGTTTACCGATTTGTTCTTTTTTAATTCTCAGCCCCAGGAATCGTTCTTTAGAGGCAAGTCCCAGTGAGTATCCCTTTTCCGTAAGGCGAAGATCCGCATTATCCTGTCGAAGCAGGATCCGGTATTCGGCCCGTGAGGTAAACATCCGGTAGGGTTCTTCCGTACCTTTATTGATCAGATCATCGATCAATACGCCAATATAGGCTTCAGACCTTTTCAGGATGAAGGGTTCCTTTTCATGAGTCAGGTTGTGTGCATTGATCCCTGCCATCAATCCCTGGCTTGCGGCTTCTTCATATCCCGTTGTCCCGTTGATCTGTCCGGCAAAGAATAAATTTTTGACCAGTTTCGTTTCAAGTGTGGATTTGAGCTGAGTTGGCGGGAAATAATCATATTCAATGGCGTAACCTGGCCGGAACATTTTCACATGCTCAAATCCTGGCATTTTTTGAAGCGCCATTAATTGGACATCCTCAGGAAGTGATGTTGAAAAACCATTCACATAAACTTCTACCGTATGCCACCCTTCCGGTTCCACAAAGATCTGATGACGTTCACGTTCGGCAAAACGGTTGATTTTATCTTCAATTGAGGGGCAATACCGGGGTCCGATACCTTTTATCCTGCCAGCAAACAGGGGCGATCTGGTAAAACCTTTCTCAAGCAATTCATGTACTTGCCGGTTCGTATAGGTAATGTAGCAGCTTTTTTGGCTTGTTAATCTGGGAGTATCCAGGTAGGAAAACCTTCCCGGGTCCGTATCTCCTGGTTGTTCCTCAAACCTGGAGTAATCAAGGCTACGGCCGTCTACCCGGGGCGGCGTTCCGGTTTTCATCCTTCCTGACTCAAAACCAAGTTCAGTCAATGCTTCGGTAAGTCCTTTGGCAGCTTTTTCACCTGTCCTTCCCCCCCCAAACTGTTTTTCCCCGATATGGATGATCCCGTTCAGGAAAGTTCCGTTGGTGAGAATAACTGATTTTCCGGGTATTTCAAGTCCAAGCCCGGTTTTTACGCCACGGACCGTGCCATTTTTGACAACGATCCCGGTGATCATTTCCTGCCAGAAATCCACCTGATCCAGCCTTTCAAGCTGAAGCCGCCATTCTTCCGAGAACCGCATGCGGTCATTCTGTGTTCTCGGGCTCCACATGGCAGGCCCTTTGGATTTATTGAGCATACGGAACTGGATCATGGATCTGTCGGAAATTATGCCCGAATAGCCGCCAAGGGCATCGATTTCGCGGACGATCTGTCCTTTGGCCACTCCTCCCATGGCAGGATTACAGGACATCTGTGCGATGGTCATCATATTCATGGTGGCCAACAAAACGCTCGATCCCATATTGGCTGCTGCCGCCGCCGCCTCACAACCTGCATGACCGGCCCCAACAACAATTACATCATATTCTTTAAACATATCCCGTAAAAATCAGAAAGTGTTCCACGTGGAACACCTTTTCTCCAAATATTCATATAATAAGCAGATGTTCCACGTGGAACATTAACCATGATACAAAGTTAGGCACTCATTTTCTTTTTCTCTCATTTTTTCACGCTGATCTTTGGTTTTATCCTTAAATCCCAATAAATGCAATACACCATGGATCATCACCCGTTGTAATTCGGCAATAAAAGGCGTTTTAAAAAGTTTACTGTTTTCCCCGACACGGTCAATACTGATGAATATATCCGATTCTACCGTGTCTTCATCCTCGGAATAATTAAAGGTAATTATGTCAGTCAACGAATCATGCTGAAGATAGGTTTTGTTGATTTGATGTAAAAAACTGTCAGAACAGAAAATAAAACTTATCTGGATGTGTTTTTTACTGTTTTCCTGAAGAATTATCTTTTCAATCCATTTTTTTATTTTTGTTTTATCAGGCAGGATAAAATGAACGTCCTCATTCTGGAAGGTAATATTAGCCATTTTCAGCTAATGTAAAAACACAATTCAACGATACGGCCATTTTCCCTGAAATTTACTTCATCACAAAGATGTCGCATTAAAAAAATGCCCCTGCCGCTTGGTTTATCAATATTTTCAGGAGCGGTGGGATCAGGAAGGTTGTGAAAATCAAAGCCGAATCCCTCATCCATGATGATAAATTTGATGATGTTGTCATTCAGGGAAAGGGATAAATAAACATTCTTCTTTTTATCATTCAGGTTACCGTGACGGATGGCATTATTGACTGATTCCGTCACCGCCACCATGATATTGCCATAAATATCATCATCCAAATTAAATTTCTCCTTTGCATTATCAATGAAACTTTCGACGATTCTGATGTTTTCTTCTAATGAGGGGAAATGAATTTTTATTGAATTCATCAATTTTATTATTTGAATGTTGTTTCTAATCTATTAAAATAATCCATTACCTCCTTCTTATAATAAGGATTTAATTTGGGTGGCAAGGTTCTTAACAGTTCGGTTTCTTTTTCCTTCGTTTTCAAATATTTTTCAAATTCAGGGGGTATTTCCCTTTGTATTTCCTTCGCCGTTTTGGCTTCCCTTTCAGGATCAAGTTCCTGTTCACGCATGGCGTCCTCCGCTTCAAGCAGCCGTGTCAGGATCTCCTGCTGTCGCTGGATCAAACGCTGCGTCAGATTTTTGTTTACCAGGTCAATTTCCGATTCTTCCATTTTCTCCGAGATGTCACCCAGGGATCCCTGCTTCCCATTCAATTCGTTCAATTTTTTCTCTTCTTCCTGCAATCTCCTGCGGATTTTCTCCTGTTCAGAGGCAAGTCTCGATAATTCTTCCGATAATTCCTTTCCGGTTTTCCCGCTTTTTTTCAATTCACCCGTTTCCTGATTCAACTGTTCTTGCAATTCAGATAAGGAAGGATCTCCCTGTTTTTGTTGTCCCGGCTGCGGGATGGCCATGGCATTGGCCAACTGCTGCTGCATCATGGATAAAACATCGTCAAGCAGTAATGCCAGGTTATTCATGGATGTCATGGCAAATTGTTGCTTTCCTGTTGCCTGTGCTTTTTTTCTTTCACGGAGCGATTCAACACTTTCATCCATGTATTTATTCATTTCACTTACCTCACGTGTCACAAAGGATGAGATCATTTCCACCCTTTTCGAAAGAGCGATCAGGCTGTCCTCGATCACCTGGGCGTCATCCTTGAGCTTCAACTGTTTCTGGGAAAGATCGATAAAGCGCGGGTCGGTCTGGTTGATAGACTTAAAATCTTCCATGATATCTTCCTGGGTAAATGAAAGCGTAAGCAGGTTATCCACGATCTGACGTAAATCATTGAAGTTTTCCTGCATCTGCATCATCTGCCCGTTTGCTTTCATGGATTCCATTTTTTCGGACATCTTCTGCATGTTCTGGGCTGCATTTTTCTGTGATTGCGTGGCCTTATTCCGGTTACCCTTATCTAGATTTTCCATGGATTCGCTCTGCTGCTTCTCAATATTATTTTCCTCTTCAATGGTATTCTCTATCCGATTGGGAAATTCCAGATCCTGGTTCATATCCAGCATTTCTTCCATAGATTCCTGGAATTCCTTAAAATCCTGATTAAGATTTTCCTGCTGTTTCTTCATATCTTCAAGATCACTGGATTTTTCCTGGGTTTCATTGGCAAGTTGTTCCTGGTTATTTTCCAGTTCCTTGATCTCTTCGATCACCTCATTCAATTTATTTTCATATTTCAGCCGCTTGAAAAGTTCCATGGCCCGCTCCAATTCCCTTTCCAGGTTCTTTTCTGTGAGATCCATGTTCTTGAGAACATTTTTGATATCATTAAGATCCTTTTTTTCTTCAAGTAGTTTGGCCAGTTCCTCAAAAAGTTTTTTACTTTCCTCATCGAGCATTTCATCCATCAGTTTCTGAAGCTGCTCTAATTTTTCCTTCAATTCATCATCCATCTCCTCAAACCGCTCCTGCTTCATATTATTCGCCTCATTGAGTTCCTGGAGTTGCTCTATTTCCTCAGTCAGCTGTTGTTTATCCCTGATAAGGTCCTCAAGCATTTTTTGTTCCTGCCAGGTCATCTGCTTCTTTCCCTTCAGCCGGTCCTGGATCTCATCCATTTTCCGGTTGAGCTCCTGGGCTTTTTTCAGACTCTTATCTATTTGATTTTCAGCAGTTTGAGACGATTTTCGCAGCTCTTCTTTTAGCTCTTCCCGGTCGGGAATCCTGAAATGATACACGCCTGTCCTGGAGGCTTTGCTGCCATTGATTCCATCATTGTCCCTGACTTCCAGGTAATATTCGATATGATCTGAAGAATTAAGCCGGAAACTGTCCAGTTTCCAATTGTAATAATAACTTTGTGAATTTTTTCCCGCATCGATATTGAGGTTGATCCTGTCCCATGCTTTTTTATCCTGGTCATTATCCTGATCATCCACAAGCCTGTAATATAATCTAAGATCCCTGAAACCATGATCATCGGATACATTTCCCCCCAGGATAAGGAATTCATAGAGTACGGTATCCGAAAACTGATTCACTGATATTTTTGGGAATTCATCAGGAATGACATCCAGATGGTAGACGATTCTGTCCTTATTGGAGGTATACTGGTTGTTTAAAGATATCTCATAGTTCTGTGATTCCTTAACCTGTCTGTTATGCTGAAAAATTTCTTCCCCGTTTTTTTCGAGGGCATGCCGGGTTTCTTCATTCATGAACTTCATGTACATGCTGTCCGTGAAAAGTGTCTGAAACTGCCATTCAACCTTGGTTCCTTCAGGAATCTGCAAATTACCGATATTGGTAAGGATCTCCTGGCTTTTTCCCAGATATTCCGGATACAATAAAAACACATTGAAATTTTTGATATTCGGTCGGTTAACCACCTCTATCGTATAGTTATCGGAATTGAATCCTGCCGCCTCGAAACTGAATGATACATCACGCGATAATTTCTGAAAAGTATACTTGTAATCCTTCCGGTTATTGGAATTCAATTTGATCTTTCTTTCGCCAAGATTAAGATAGACATTCTCAGGGATCACCTCTCCGGCGATCAATAATTTCAGGTCAAAATCCTCATTTTTATAAGCAACCAGATTTTCATTGACCAGCAGAAACCGGAACGGCGCTGCCGGCTTGTATTCCATTTTATGATTGATGATCCGGCCGGTACTTTCCCTGATGACTTTAGGAAAGGATAATCCAAGAAAAATTACAATCACGAAGGGGATAAGCAGATACAGGACATATTTACGATTCGAGGAATAAGATATGGCTTTTTCAAAAGGTATATCATCGATTTCATGAGATTTCTGATCAATACTGGCCTGTACCAGATGGTTTTTTTCCGGCATTAAATGATAAAGCTGCAATACATTTAAAAGTTTATCGCTGATCGCAGGGAAAAAACCGCCTATCTGGCTTGCCGCTTCTTCGTGGGATATCTGCAGGGAGGATATGAAAATCCTGATTACGGGAATGAAGATCCACCTGACAAACACAAAGCCAACCAGGAAAAGATAGGAATAAAACAGAACCGAACGGGTAACCGTATTGAATTTTGCAAAATATTCAAGCAGGTTATAAAAAAGAAAAGTACTGATCAGCAGTGACAATGAAATGATCACTCCCTTAATGAAAAAGTTTGTATAGTATTTTTTCTTATAGGAAATTATTTTTTTCTGGATCACATTTTCCGCCACGGCCTTTATTTTATTGTTTCAAGCTCGAAATTTAATTAAGTTGCTTCGGTTTATCAAAATAAACCTCACTGAAATCCCTGTATTGTAAGGGATTATTCGGGAAATTCTGCACATAGGATCGGATAAGCCTATATCCTTCGTCATACCATAATATAATGATCGGGGCATCTTCAATAAGGATCCTTTCAGCCTGTTTGAAAAATCTGTTGGCTTCTTCGATCGATTTTGCATTTAAAGCTGCCCGGTACAAGGCATTAAATATATTGTTGTTATATCTTGCAATATTACGATACGATATACTCCCTCTTTTTGTTGGGAGATTTTGTCCATAAAATGGCCACAGGAAATTTTTGGCACTTGGAAAATCAGCCACCCATCCTGTTCTGATGAATCTGAAAGTTCCCTGGTAGCTTTT
>JAGTVG010000098.1 GCA_018224645.1 Cyclobacteriaceae bacterium | reverse complement strand
CATTGAAAGGGATGGCAGAAGACTGCTGACGGCCACCAGTTTCAACGGGAATAGGGTGCCCACCGACGAGGTGGTGAAGGTATCGGATTTTGTACTGATCCACGGAAATGGCGTGAATGATCCCGCCCGTATCACTGAAATGGTGAATGAGACCCGTGCCCTCCCCTCCTTCCGGCCGATGCCCATCGTATTCAACGAGGATGATCATTATGATTTTGACAAGCCCATGAATAACATGATCGCGGCTTTTAAAAGTGGGGCTTCCTGGGGCTTCTTCGATTTCAGGCGTGAAGGGGAATCATTCGAAGAGGGTTATCAGTCTGTTCCTGTAGATTGGACAATCAATTCCGGACGGAAAAAAGCTTTTTTCAAGAAGATCCGTGAAATCGCGCAGGAAGGGGAATAACCTGGAATTGAAAAGTAAACCAGGCTTGAAGACGGTAATTTTCATTTTTTTACACGACATCCGGAACATTTGATCACCATTCTAAATGAGTTTTAGACATCCTATACAGGTCGCGTTATCCTGAATTTCTTACCGTTATCCTGAAATCGAGGAAAAAATTCGGAGCATGCAAATCCAGGATGATAATATTGGAAATTACAGTATGCTCTTCAATATATTCTTCATTTCCACATTCAATTCCCATTGGCCGGCAACCGGCTGTCTGGTATATGGCAGCGTCTGCATATAGGGAACCGGACCGAATTCAGTGGTAATCGTAAATTGTTCCCGGTCTTCCTTGGCGCGCAGTTCGACAATCTGTTTCCACCATCCGAGATGCCTGACCAGTGCAAACTGATTTTCCGGAGCGGCAGGATGGTTTACCTGGGCAGACTGACTGTTCCCTACCCGGGCATGAATGTGTTCTGTCCTTTTGATGGCCTCCTGCAGAAATTCTTCCTGATCTTCCAGGAGACTTTCCGATACACAACACCAGTGTGAAAAATCGGCAGCTATTTTAAGTTCCGGATAAAGTTTAAAATATTGCCGGGTGGAATAGGTCGAAAAAGTAAAACGCCCCCGGTGAGTCTCATGGACAATGGGAATTTTGGTTTTCTCACTGATATCGGCAACAAGATCGATGATCCGGCAATTTTCTTCAATATCGTAATAATCCCTTCCGGTATGGGAATTGATCAGGATGGGATTAAAGGAGGTAAGATGGAGAAGCTGCCTTTCCATTTGTAAAACATACTCCTCTACGGTTTCCTTCCCGGGTACTACATGCTGATGGCCAATTAACTTTAATCCGGTCTTATCCAGTAAAACCCTGAGGTCCGTGCAATATTTCTTGTTTGCAGGAATGACCATTTCAACCCCATCAAATCCGGCCATCCTGACTTTTTCAAAAAACTCTGCCAGGGGAATATTTTCACTCCCCCATAAGGGATAAATATATAATATCTTCATTGTAGGTGGTGGTTAGTTTATCCCTGGCAATTCAAAGATCCCCGATAAAACATGGATTATGATTAATCCCTGAAACCATTTTAAAAAAGCGATTACCCTCCTGGAAACAAATTGCCCTGAATTTCCGGTTCAATTTATCATTTTATAAAGGCTTAAAAAAATTTTTTAAAATAATCGTACAGAAATTTCTGAAAACATCGAAAATTTAAATCATCAACCTTGAACACCCTGTCATATGATACTCCAGTCAATACTTTTTTGATTACCCATGCCTGTTATCGCCATTTTTAATGCAGCTATCCGGGAAAGGATAATCTTAATCCCGGTTATTCATAAATTACTTTTAAAACAGAAGACAGATTGCTTGTAATTTAATCATCTTCAATAAAAAACGTCGGGCCCCAATAAAAACGTAACGGCCCTCAGGGCTAAAAATTTATGAATTTCCCGGGTGAAATTAAAGCATATTTTTTACAGGATAAGCCATGATGTTTCTTTTTTAGCATTCTATTCATATTTTAGGCTTTGATTTTAAGTATTTCTTAAATAAATATTTTTTAATCATGAAAAACCTGATCTGCATTTCCCTGTTTTTATCATTACTTTCATTCATGAATTGCCAGCCTGAAATTAAAAAATGGGAATTGTCCTCTCCGGATGGAAACCTCATGATCCGATTGATCCATCAACAGGAAAAGCGGGAGGATGGACCAAGACTCTCCTATGAGGTGATTATGAAGACCGGGGAAGGTGATAGATCCGTGCTTCTTCCTTCAGAACTGGGGATTATCATTGATGCTGATTCACTGTCTGAAAACCTGCATTTTCTGTCCGAGGAAAACGAGGTTGAGATCAATGAATCTTATGATCTGGTCACAGGCAAAAAGCTGCACATTCAGAATACCGGTTATGGAAAGACCGTAATTTTCAGGGATGCCAAGGACAGGCAGTTGGCCATTGATCTCAGGATCTATAATGACGGGGTTGGCTTCCGGTACAGGCTGCCAGAAAGCGGAAATGACAGTTTGATTACCGTAACCGGTGAAATCACCACCTTTAATGTCGGCAAATCCGGCAATGCCTGGATCCAGCCTTATGATACCGTTACCACCTATACACCAGCTTATGAACCTTTCTATGGTAACCGGATCCCGGTTGGCAGTCATTCGCCGGGTCAACAGGGATGGGCCTTCCCTGCTTTGTTTGAAAACAATGGCATCTGGATCCTATTAACCGAATCAAATCTCGGAAAGAATTTTTATGGTGCCCACCTTGAACCCTCAGCAGAGGATGGTGAATACAGGATCAGGCTGCCGGAAAAGGAAGAAGCCATGGATACAGGGCCTGTAGAACCCACTGGCTCATT
>JAGTVG010000097.1 GCA_018224645.1 Cyclobacteriaceae bacterium | reverse complement strand
TCTGTGGCATCATATACCGTAAACTGATCTGCGAGGATATGCAGGTCAAAACCCAGCTTTTCATCCTGTAAAAAACCGGCTGCACCATTGATGATAAAATCATTGTTTAATGAATCAGTAACGGTAAACCGGTTCAAGCGGATTTGTTTTTTGTTGAATTCAATCCTCTCCCTTTCAATGAAATATTTGTTGTTCAATTGACTGGAATAGAAACCTACCTGATCAAAGTTCAGGTCCCCATCGACCTCCAGGTCATCCGGCTTTCCTCTGATCCTGGCTCCTCCCATTATTTTGCCCTCCAGTTCATTAATTTTCCCCTGGACCAACGATTCAAATCCTCCCAGCGATGGAATATCAATATTAAGATCCAGTTGAAGGGGAGAATCCGTTTCCCCAGGGTTATAATTGCCAATCAGGTGGATCAAATTATCTTCATTCCTCAAACTTGCCTGTATTGAAAGGATTTCCTCTCCTTCATTATTCATTTCCGCCATAAAGTCACCCAAATTCATCTGGTTGAACACGAGACCTGTAACATCCAGATGTGCATTGATGTCGGGAAAGGTATCCTTCAGCACCAGTTCAGACTGAAGATTGACTATTCCCCCGATGGAAACATTTTCGTTAAAGCTTCTGAATAATCCGGAAAAATGGTTCAGATTCAAATTTGTGGCTTCAAAAAAATATATACTATCATACACCATCCTGACAAGAAGGCGCTCAGAATTCCGCCCGATCCCGATTTTGCCCTGCATCCGATAATTCTGATCCAGATGTATCCCGCTGCCATCCAGCACTTCCCATGAATTTCCATCGAGGATCAGGTTTTCTTCATCAAGGTTGATCACCAGTTCCTTTTCCAGCGTGTTCATTACATTGAAACCGATAAGATAGTGGTCATTCCCGGCACTGTCTTTATTGATGATCTGATTGTACAAAATTGAATCCATGGATTTACCGGCAACCATGATGTTTGAGAAATTAAGCGAATTCAATGAAAACCGGTTTACATACGCATGGTAACTGATTTCTTTTTCACTGATCAGAAAATCCAGCGCAAGGGAATCGGCGACGATCTGCCTGTAATCAAAAACAGGTACATTCATGGAGGCTTCCAGGTGATTGTTTGCTTCATCAAAATCAATAGAAATCTGATCAAGATATATGCTATTAAGGCCGGGAATCAGTTTGCTGACCTGGAGGAGTGGTTCGTTTACATGGATATCAAGCGTCATTCTTCCATTTCCTGCCAGTTCCGGTTCATCCTGACCCCTGATATTTCTTTTCAGAAAATCTGATATGCTTCCTGTAATTTTCCCCACGGGCATATTGCTTGAAAAGCTTGTTGTGATGTTATCAGAGCTTAATTCAAGAGATAAAGTGTCTTCAGCAAATATAAAATCTGCCACCATTTTCCGTATGGAAAAAATTTCAGATCCCTTCAATTGAAGGCTGTCCGTTTGCAGATTTCCGCTGAATGATTTTTCCGAAAGGTGCCCTGCAGTCCTTAATTTTGAGCTGAAAACCACCGGATGCGGAACTAATCCAAGGGCATAAAGGTTTATTCCGGAAAAAATGGCTGAAAGGTCAAAATCCACGAATGAATCCTGGAAATCCGCGTTTGAGCTCAGATCGAAATTCATCAAAGGGTCAGAACATTTGATCTGCATATTTGCCCGGCCTGCCTGGTAGTTACCTTTAACCTGTATATCATTGATACATGTATCGGGCAATAATGAAAAGGTGATACTCAGATCGGTTTCTAATTTTAAATCCTGATCCTTCAGTCCTGAGGCGCTGAATTTGCCTGCCATGGTCAGGGATTGCAGGGAATCGTCCTTCAGGAATTCACGTATGTCATAATTATTGATGATAAGATCAACATCGAGGGAATCTTTCTTTTGTATCCGGCCGTTCCTGTAATCCGCACTGACATATAAATCGCCTCTGGAGGTCTTAACATTCAGGGTGGTGTTGATGTTTGCCGGCGACCCCCTGATAAATCCATCCGCAAAAAATTCTTCTGGAAGATAGGATCTGACAGAATCGATCCGGGGAAAAAATCCGGCAAGCTGATCCAGGGAGGAAGAAATTTCATCAATTGCGAGATCAAAGGAGAAAAGACCGGGATCCGAAATTTCTGCAAGCGAACCCCTTATCTTTATGCGGGCCCTGTCATTCAGCATGAATGTTGAATTTTTTAATCGGATATCTTTTAAACTTCCACCGGCATCCATCTCAAACCGGAGGAGATCCAATCCATAACTGCCCATTGGATTTTCGCGGAGAAAATAATCCAGGTCTTTTTTCCCAAGATAAGAATCCACGATCATAATTTTGAAAGGGGAGGCTGAGCCTTCAGAAGGCAGACCGCTCAGTGTCCTGGGATCAACAGTCAGGTCAGCATGAAAAACCGAATGAGGGCTGTTCAGGGCCAAATCTTTCAGTTCAAACTTTTCCGGGCCGGCAGTAAGATCTGCTTTGAAGGAATTTAAACGGAATCCTTTCGATTCATTAAAATTTAGTTCCCCGATATTTGTGTGTAGACCATGTTCATTGAGGGTCGTATTTTTCATCTTAAGACCAAGTTCATTAACTGTAAAATGATGCGGACTGAAATATCCTGCCGTATCCGGAATGTACCTGTTATGGTAGCCTAAATAGAGCCGGTTCAGATCAGTTTCATTAAATGTCATATCCCAGGTAAAATTTTTAATCCAGTCCTCCGGGAAGGCTGTTGGATCGGGAAGGTCCTGCCGGATGGTATCCGGTTGGCTGAAAAACACGAAGTTGATCCCCGATTCTTTGACAATTATTTTATCAGCGGAAATTTTACCTGCAGGCTGGTCAAAGTTTCCGCCGGTTATCCTGAATTCCCCGATCGCGGCATCCAAGTTTTTATTGCCTTCGCTGATAAGCCTGAAGGTTACATTTTCCAGGAATATGTTTTTTGAGGAAACGCTAAGCGGTTTCAGCGGCTCATTCGCGCCCGAATTCTCCCGGTTCAAGTTAACATTTTCCTGTCTGATGACCAGCCTGGAATTTTTCAGTCGGATCTGGTCATTCTGGAAAATAAGTTCATTCAGATCATTAAAACGGCTTATAATTTCCAGGTCACCTATTTCGGCCAGTACGTTCATCTGATGAACTACTTCGAGATCAAGCAGTATTTCCTGAGATCTTATATTGGTAAAAGAAAATTTCCATTCAGACTTTTTGTCCGGATTATGCTCCTTTTGTTCATTTTTCGAAAAGGTTTCGCTGATAAAATTGTAGTTGGCATAATCGCGGTCCGGATCAAACACAAGGTGGGACCGTATGCCGTTAAGTTCGATCATGCTTATTTCAAGCGTTTTATTCAATAACCTGAGCATGGAAACATCCACTTCGATTTTCCGGGCATATAATAAGGTATCATCTTCCTGATCCTGAACATATATATTTTTCACCACTAGATTTCCATTAAGATTAAGGCGCAGTGTTTCTATTTCCAGGTCTGTGTTCAATTTTTGAGATAAATGGCGGGTTATTTTCTGGGTTAAAAAATTCTGTATGGGAGGAAGGTACAGCAGGAATACCAGGAGCAATATGATGCAGAAAAAATAAAAAGTTATCCTGATAAGCCATTTTGTCAAAACAGCAAGGCTTGTCTTAAGTCGTTCATAAAAAATTGAATTGTTCATTTCCTCTGATCCGGGGTAAAATTACGAAGTAACGCGCATTATCCTATATTGTTTTCGAGCCGGAATGTATATGAAAAATAAACGTAATCTTACCGCGACATTATCTTGCATATGAAACTTAAATCCGCTAATTTTGCAATCCTTTGTTTTGGGGGTAGAGAAAGAAGGTGGTTGATCGGGAAATAAAATGTTGAAAACATTTGTTGTTAATACCGGGTGCATGTAGTTTTGCATTCGCTTTTCGGGGGGGTATAATAAGCGGGGATAAAAAAAGGCTGCGTGAGTGGCTTTCGATGCCAGGGGATTCCAAAGGGGATCGTGGCATAAAGTTCTTTGAATAGATGAAGCTACGGCGGACCTGACAGGCATCTTAC
>JAGTVG010000096.1 GCA_018224645.1 Cyclobacteriaceae bacterium | reverse complement strand
TCAGGTCCCGGGGCGACATGATATACGCGTTGTTGATATCCAGTTGATAACCGTCCTCCTTTTCAGTGACGGTATAGCCTCTCCGGCATAACTGCATACACTCACCGCGGTTGGCGGATTTGTTTTTTTCATGCAGGCTCAGGTAACATTTTCCGGATATGGCCATACAAAGGGCTCCGTGGGCAAAAGCCTCTATCCTGACCGGATTACCGGATGGTCCACAGATATTTTTTTCCCTGACCGACATGCATATGTTTCTTACCTGTCCGAGGGAAAGTTCCCTGGCCAGAACGACAACATCTGCAAATGCAGCGTAAAACCTGAGGCTTTCAACATTGCTTATGTTGGATTGTGTTGAAATATGAATAGGAACACCCTGCTGGCGGGCCTCGATGATCACGGCAGGATCGCTGGCGATGATGGCGTCGATCCCGGAATTTTTAACCTCCCGTATCACCTGCCGTAATTCTACGAGATCTTCATCATACATGACCGTATTCAGGGTGACATAGGTTTTCACTCCGGCTTTTTCAGATCTTTTCCTGATCGCAGGAAGATCCTGTAACCTGAAATTCCTGGAAGCCGCTGCCCGCATGTTTAGCGATCCGACCCCGAAATAAATGGCATCCGCTCCGCCCTGGATGGCGGCCATGAGGGATTCGAAATTTCCTGCCGGAGCCAGAAGTTCAATATTTTCACGATTCATGGTGAACATGATGTAAAATTACAGAAATAAATGTGAATATTTTCCGGGAATTAAGGTCCGGAATACAGCAAGGATCTTTCAGGAGGAAGTCATTTCCCTTGAAAAACAGGAGGAAATACTCAGCCGGCTGCTGTCACATGCCGAGTATCCTTTTTTTACCCCCCTCCGCTTCTATGTAGGCTGACCGGAGAAGAGTTTCCGTTCTGCCGTCCCTGGAGGTCAGAATTATCCGGACAGGATCAGCTGCATCCACCAGGCATTCCAGGTCGGAAGCCTCGATCGTGGTAATATAGGGCGTGCGCTGGTCATTTAAAAGGATGGATTCTCCGGCCAGAAAAACCGTTACATCAAATGCGACCTGATGTTCATCCTTTGAAATGATTTCGAGTTGATACCGGATCTACTGATTCCGGTCCTCCCATTGGAAACCCCATATGGATGTCAGGGAAACAAGTAGAATTATTAATAATAAGGACTTTGTCATTTCAATCTGGGATGAACCTCCAGCGGAGATAGCGCAAAAAAATACCAGAAATAATTATGTTCATGCCATGGTCGAAGTCATGGCATGAGCATAATTTTTTTTAATTCCCCAGATCCATGCTAACCGTCAGGAACAGGTTCCTTCCGGGTGCGTAAACCGGCCTTTGGGATGCCTCCCTGACTGACCGGCTCAAATGTTCATAATAGGCAACATCAAAGAGATTCCTTACTCCGCCGGCAACATGAAATATCTGTTTAATATCATAGGTCAGTTTAAGATCGAATATGGAAAATCCCGGTGTGGTATTTTCACCGAAGGATTCGGAAACCCGGTCCTGCCTGACCACATGACGGAACAATATTTCAGGACGCAAGGAATTATGAACAAAATGCCCCGTGAGAACCATGCGCATATCGAGCGGCGCGATCTCAGGCAGAGGTTCCTCATTGACAGGATCCTTACCATAGGTATAAGCGATTCCGGCCAGCAGATCCAGGTGACCCGGAAGATGCTGTTTCCAGCTTATCTCAAAGCCGGTCATCCATGCCCTGTCGAGGTTGATATACTGCCTGACTCCCGGGGAAGAAGGCAGCCTGGGTTCGAGATCCGCCCTGATCGCTGAAGATATATAATCCTGCAGATAGGCTGAGAAAACATTCATTTGTATCGAGGAACGTTCTTTCTCAAAGACCAGGTTAATGTCAGCCTGGTTGTTTATTTCCGGGCTGATCGCAGGATTGCCCAGAAGTTCGTATGGATCAAGTCCCACCGGGAAATAATTGATAAATCTTTCGGTCAGGCTTCCGCTGCGTTTTATTCTTCCCAGCCAGATCCCCACGTTCAGGGATTTGTTCAGCTGTTTTTTGATGCCCAGGCTCAATCCCGGATTAAGCTGGAGCGATTGCGCGTCATCGTACACATCCGTAAATTCTGATGCTTCGTTCAAAACATCTGCTTTATTGACTTCCAGCCTTCCTGACAGGACCATTTCCACTGGAAAAAAATTCAACTGGTATTCTGCGAAAAGACCTGTTCTGCTGATCCGTCCTTTCTGCCACACATTATCCTCGGCAATATTTCCAGCCATGGGTCCCATAAGCATTTCCCTGGTCCTAATTCCTTCCGCCTCTTCAATACGAAGATCCGTGCCGAGATACAATCCTGCAAATGGGAAATCCAGTCTTGCCTCTGTACGGCCTCCATAACTTTTTGTCGTTGCATCCGTCGCCGTATTCACCATTCTTGGTTCCATTTCCTTGTCAAGATTATCCATTAAATGAGAAACATGGGTGAAATAGATGGTTGTCGACCATTGTTTTAGTTTCTGACGTTCGATGTTTATATGGTGTTTTGCATTGACCAGCCAGGTATCATCCCTGCGGAGATCCATGGGAAGGGCTGCAAAGATCACATCCCGGGCAAAGTTCCGGGAAAGGTTCATCGAAACATATTGTTTACCTGGCAACCTGTAGGCAATACTGGCGCCCACGCTTCCACGGGAAAATTCTGACGGGATAACCATACCATCGCCATCCATGTAATCCCCCCCCTGTGACCATGATCCGGCCATGTTTAACATCAGATCCGGATGATTCAGCCCAAGCACACCTTCCGTCCGGAAGATATTTCCATTGCTTTCATAACTCGTTGATAAACGGCCCAGTGGCTCCATCTTTTCACTGAAACGAGGGACCGGTGTGATAAAATTAATGGTACCCCCCAGGGCGGAGCCATACCTGAGAAAATATGGCCCTTTCAGGATTTCAACTCGATCCATCTGATTGAGGGAAACCTGGCTGGCCGGAGGATCCATCCGGTTAGGACATGCCGCAATGGCTACCTGCGCCCCATCGATGACAAGATTAAGCTGTTCATATTTAAATCCCCTCATGACCGGGTCAAAACCATAATTCCCGCTTTTTTGTATGGCGGCAACCGCGAGTGTCTGGGTGAGGTATGAGCCTGCATCATGGGAAAGACGATCATAATCACTCAACGATAAGTTTACTCCTTCCGAAGGATCCTTCCGCATAGCAAATACAGTTACCGGCTGTAAGATTTCCGGCTCTCCCTGTTTGATCAGTATCTTTCCGCCAATGATCATTTCCTCCACTTTTTCCGGGCCGATATTTAGGTTCCCATACGCCAGATGTGAGATGTACAATGATAACGCAGGATCATACCGGATGGTAAAAATTCCGGATTCACTGGTTATTCCCCGCTGATTTCCATAGGTAAAATGTGCCCCTGCAACTGGGCCGGAGGTTTTTACATCCAGCAACTGCAGTTTTTCTTCAGTTCCCTGGGCGGTAGAAACCTGGCCGGAAACCATCAAGACAGAAATAATGGCAATAAATAATGTTTTATTCAGTCGGTTTGTCAATCGATTTTTATGCTCTTTGCTCAGTTTCATATTAACAGAAATATTTTCAAATTTCATTTCGCGGGTTCAATAATAAAATGGCGAACAAAAAAGGCTGTTTTTTCATTAACCGTATGCTGCAGAGCCTTCAGGCCTGTGATTGTTATAAAACATGTTCACCTCTGTTGTTAAATGTTCAGGAAAACGAAGGCATGCTTTACATGACAGTCAGATGAAAGGAAAACATTGGGGGGTGAAAAATTTCATGTATGCCGGATTTCGGCAATATCAGGCTATTGAATATCAGCCAGCGGTTAACATGGGATAGAATCAGGTGAAAAATGAACCGGTTGACGGGTTTCAGGAAGCTGAAGCTCACCGGATCGACCTGGATCAGGGGATTCTCCTTATCCTGCTTTTCGTGATTCTGCATCTTTTTTGTAAGCTGGCAATGTCCCTTGCAGGAGTTGGCAGGTTCATCTTTCTTAACACATAGATTTGCGGCAATATATTCCTGATGCATTTTAAAGGAAACATAGATAAAAACAAAATTCAGTGAATGCAACACGAGGGAAATAACCATCAGGATAATGATACCCAGCTTCATCAAAGGAATTTTTTTTAAAAATACGATCTCTTATCTCTGGATTGTATGATTTCAGTCATAAATAAGGAGTGAAATCCGGAATTCAGTTCTGCCGGTGACAAACGGCATAAAAATCTTTTTAACCAGATTTTTTCAATAGACAAATTCGCCTCCGGCCGACGATCCCGATAAAACATTGATTTCAGCCTTGATATTAAACATTTGAGTCTGAACTTATTTTTTTATTGACGGTTTTGGGTTTAAAAATTCCTGCCACCCCGGGGCATTCACCCAAAATTTCGTGAAAGATAGCAATGACCATAAAGTGAGGACTAAGGTGGAAATCGTGTCAATATAGAGATCCCTTATCACGCTCTTGCCCACCATAAAAGCTGCCTGGGAGGACATGCTTGTGCCGGGAGGTCTGATGTTACGGGAAGGGCCGGCCGGTTATTGTACTTTAAGCTGTTTGTTCAGTTCATTGATCTGATCAGGATTTCCGGCGACATACAATACATCATCCTGCTTCAGGATCTCCTCTCCATTGATCTCCTTGATGAATTTACCCTGTCTGTTAATGGCCAGGATCGTTACCCCATACTTTTCCCGCAATCCGGATTCTTTGATCTGCTTACCTACAACGACATTTTTTCCCTGTTGCACAGGCAGGGTTGCTATTTCTATATCCGGAATATGTAATATTCTGCCTGTTTTGTCTGGTCCTGAGGTAGGAGACCGTAAAAGTTCGTAATTCTGTGCCCGGATATGGTTGATAAAGGATTGTATCTCATCCATGGGAACCAGGTATTTATGAAGTACACGTGAAAATATTTTGATTGATGTTTCAAATTCCTCAGGGATAATTTCATCAGCTCCCAGCTTCAGAATATCTTCTATATCCTTAATGTACCGGGTTCGCACGATGAGATAGGTTGTCTGTGATATTCTACGCACCAGATTCACGATTTTTTTGGTGGCTACAGGATCCGAAATGGCGATCACAACGATCCGGGCTAAATGTACCTGGACATGTTGAAGGATCGTTTCCTGTGTTGCGTCACCATAGATCACAGGATCCCCTTGCCGGTTGATCTCCTTCACCGTATCTGGGTTAAGTTCTACGATTACAAAGGGAATATCAGCTTTTTTTGCAGCTTTGACCAGATTGCGGCCGTTCAAGCCGTACCCGATGATCACGAGGTGGTCATCCCATTGGGTTTCGGAATGAGTTTCTTTCATTTTATGTACCTTATTCATGGCTTTCAGTCGCCTCTTTACCTGCCCTGGAATGGGAATACGGATAAAAAAATCCGTGAGTTTATGAGAATACTGGAACATGAAGGGTGTGGCTGCCATCGAAAGCAGGGATACTGCCAGAAAATACTGATATATATCTATGGTAATCAGGTTATAACTCATCCCGACAGCTGCCAGGATAAAGGCAAATTCACCCACCTGAAAAAGACTGAATCCGGCCAGCCATTGCGACCTGGACGGATATCCCAACATCAGGGCGGTGGCTGCAACGATGGTTCCTTTCATGATCATCACAAGCAATGTAAGAAGCAGAACGACAATAAAATGATTGATGAAAAAACTCAGATCAAGCAGCATTCCGATGGAAACAAAGAAAAAGCTGATAAATATCTCCCTGAAAGGTAAAATATTGGCTGTCGCCTGATGGTTATATTCCGATTCAGAAATGATCAGGCCGGCAAAAAAAGCACCGAGAGCCAGTGATAATCCAAGCGCCGAGGTGAACCACGCTGTGGCAAAACAGATCAGGATGATGGCAAGAATGAATAATTCATTGCTTCTCGTTTTGGTAACCAGATGAAGCGTATAAGGAACTATGTAGCGGGCCAGCAATAGGACAAGCCCCACCACGCCGATTACTTTTGCCAGAAGAATCAATAAAGTTACCGTCAGATTATCAGCCTCACCGGCAAGAAGTGGTGTTACAAGCATCATGGGTACCACGATGATATCCTGAAAGATCAGGATGGCCAATGCGATCCTGCCATGGGGAGCAGTGATCTCACCCTTACCCTGCAGAAGTTTGAGTACTATGGCCGTCGAACTCAATGAAATTAAAAATCCGATAAATACCGATTGGTTCCAGGTTAGACCCGACAGGTATGTGACAAGCCCTGAAACGAGAATGGTTCCTCCCACCTGGATCAATCCTCCCAGAAGTACGGTTTTTTTTATGGTGGCAAGGGATTTAAGGGAAAATTCAATGCCGATGACAAATAACAGGAAGATGATCCCGATCTCCGCCATCAATTCCACCTCATGGGAAGCATCGATCAGGCTCAGTCCATAGGGACCAACGATCATTCCTGTTATCAGGAATCCCAGGATAGAGGGTATCCGGATACGTTGGAATATAAGGATAATCAGCAGGGATGAACCGAGAATGATGACCATATCCTTCAGCATTGGCATTTCCATAGATAAACATTTAATGATTGTTGGTAATTATAATAAATCAAATCCAGCGGATCATAAAGTTACAAATTGTTATTGAAATAACCGCCAGGCATCGGTTTTGTTGAACCGGGACCTTCCTTAAAATAATTCCTTCTTATGTGCCATTCTTTCCCAAACTTTTTTATATTTCCAGATTATCAGAAAAAAAACCTGTTTGGATCAATCTGTTATGAATGCTCAAAATATCTCAACCTTAGGTGAACTAAAACATCATTTCAAGCAGTATTATCATGAACTGAGCCAGATAGCCCATAGAAAACTGAGGTTTGAAAGGATTGATCATACGCTGGATACGGTTGCCCTGGTTCATGAGGCCTATGGCAGACTCTATCAGCAGGCCAACAGCCATTTCCGTAATTCTTCTCATTTTCTTGCCATTGCAGCAGTATCTATGCGGCGTATCCTGATCAATTATGCCAGGGATAAGAAACGCCAGAAAAGGGGAGGTGACCTGATCCGGATGAGCTATGGAAAGGCAAACATACCTGTTCAAACCACACCGGAAGATATCCTGGCACTCCATGATGCACTTAATAAGTTGAAAAGGCTCAATAAACGGCAGGCCAGGGTGGTTGAATTTCATTTTTTTGGTGGATTCAAACATCATGAGATCGCCGAACATTTAAGCGTTTCTGAAGAAACCATTCGAAGGGATTGGCGTCTTGCGAGAGCCTGGTTAAGTATTGAAATGAAGAAACAGCTTTAAAATGAAATCAGATACACAAATATGGGAGACCGTTGAACAACATTATTCCAGGTTATCCGAACTGAGTGAAAAAGAACGCAAAAATTATCTGTTACAGCTCCACGATACGGATCCACAGCTGCACCGGATCCTGAATGATCTTTTCCGGGAAGAAGAGGACCTGCATCCGATTTTTTCCAGGTCTGCAGATGACATTCTCGGCACATGGCATGATAATGAACTTACGGG
>JAGTVG010000095.1 GCA_018224645.1 Cyclobacteriaceae bacterium | reverse complement strand
CGATGTACTTCCCGAATGATCGATGAATTAATGGAGGCATATCTTGGAGAGGTAATTAAAAAAACCGTTTCAAGTTCTTCATTAAGATGGCTATTCACCTGGGCAATACTGTTTTCATACTCAAAATCGGTGGTATTCCGTAGTCCCCGCAGCAGATATTTTGCCCCGTATTTTCTGGCGACGGTAGCCGTCAGTTCCTGGTAGGTGATCACGTCAATGTTATCATACTTTTCAAAAGCCCGCTTGATCCGGTCCGTCATGAGCCCGATTGAAAAATAACGTTCCTTTGTGGAATTATGGCCAATGGCAATGATGATCCTGTCAAATAATTTCAACCCCCTGATGACAATGTCATAATGCCCCATGGTAAAGGGATCGAACGATCCTGGGAAAAGTGCCACTTTGTCCATTGGATCATGAAAGATGATTGAAGCTGAGAAGATCGAAATACTGATGGTCTGCTATCTCATCGAATACATAGCTCATGGATAGATCTGCAGGACGTTCTCCTGTTATCAGGGTGGGATATTTTGATTTAAGCGTGTTAAAATGTTTGGAACTCCTATGGAGGTAACCCCAGATATAAAATTGATCCTGATGGGGATCCACCGAAAATTCATCCACAACGAATCCGATGTACCTGTAATAATCATCGAATGTTTTTACCGGATACTGATTATAGAACTTGAAGATCCCATCCCTGAAATAGGCTACATGCAGCCTGAACCTGTCCAGGTAAATGGCGACTACATTGCCTGACATTCCTGCGAAATATTTCTGGAATCCTTCAATGAATGAACTGCTCTGATGATAAAACTGAACCTCCTTGTGCGGATAAGTCTGCTGCGTCAGGAACCGGGTGACTTCCTTATTGACGGCAAACGTATTGGTCAATCCCATAGATTCATTCCCACGGTAAAAAAAATTCTCCGAGGCCTGATCGACCTGAGTATTCAGATTGATATAATCCTGGACATTCTCATGCTGGAAAAGCGCGGAAGGGACAAGCGAGAACTTTCTATTTTTCACCATCACCTTGATCCGGTTCCAGAAGCCGGCTAACAACAGGTGGTGATCATCAAAAAGACATTCAAGAATATCCACGCGTTCCTCATGACTGATGACGCCTGGCATGATATAATCCTCAAGTAACATGATTTTATTTTTCCGGCTGTCAGTGATGCATACCTGTATGTCACTGAATCCTACCTGCAACAAAAGGTTGTAATGTTCCAGGTTATCAATGTCAAATTTAGGATCTTTTTCTTTGCGTAATAATTTGAATTGTATAGATGATATGGCCAACAAAATTTATTCCCAATTTCCTGCTATTGTAACATCTGTTCTTGATCCAACCCGGAGTGCTCTTTCATTATTATTCTTGCGCCTTGCCGGATTGACCGGGTTAGGGTCTTTTACCTCGAATACATCAATGGTCACACCACTCCTGTTGATCTCATCGGCAAAAATATCGAATTTCCTGTTGGATCCGGGTACAAAAGGTAACCTGGTGATATCAATTTCGGGGGGATATTTATACCGTACAATATCCGCTATATTTGCCCCCCTGTTAACGCGGGCTCCTTCAGAAACATATACTTTGGTTACAGTACCTTCATAGGGTGATCTCACTTTAAAGAGCCGTACCTTCGTCTGCAGGCTATACAACTGGAAGTTTTTGGTGATTATGTCTCCTTCTTCAAAGTTAATGCTGGTGATAACTCCGGTATCCCCGGCAGTCAGCAGGTTCAGTTCGGTAAACACATATTCCTTGGCCGGCATTTTTCCAACCGTATCGATATGCACGATTACCTCCTCTGCCCCATATTCCTTCTGTACAATTTCCTCTTTTCTTTCCGTGATATAAATCGTTCCCCTCTGCAGAAAATTAACCAGTGAATCCCAGTTGGAGGTATAATTTCCATGAACCATCTGATATGCTACTTCCGTATCCCTGATGAGCCGAAGTTTTTCGATAGTATTTGTTTCCACCCGTTGAATATATTTTTCCTGATCGATAACAGACTTTACGCTATCAAAAAGAAAGTATCCCAAATAGAGGGCAATGGCTAAAAAAACGTAGGATATTATGCGTGTTACCATGTTTCCGGAATTTGTTTACTTGTGCAATAATAAGGAAATTAAAGTTAAATTTACAATTTATTCAATTCCTTATTAAAGGATTTATACAAATTTTAAATATCCTCTTTTACTGGTTAATTCTTCATAGGATGTACAATCCCACAATATTTGATGTATTTGCATCTTTTCCATCCGGATAAGACTTTTAAAGTCAATGAATTCCACTTTTTCAATGATCTGCTCATTGGCCTTCATTTCCGGATCCTTGCCTGTCCTGAGGGAGCCGCCAGTTTTTCTGACCTCAAAAAACAATTCAATGGCATGCAGGGGAGTCCGTAAAAATTCATGGATAAAAAGGAAACCGGAAATGCTGATCTCCAGACCTGTCTCTTCCATAAATTCCCTGATCAGGTTCTGATGAGCTGAAAATCCGAACTTCATCCCCCCCCCTGGAGGGGCCCATAAGATCCCTCCCTTACCAAGTGATTTATGCCTTACAAGTAAAATACGATCATCTTCAACAAGGATTCCTGATACCCTGACACGCAAACGGTTCCCGAATTTTTTAATGATCTTATTTTCCATGAACTTTGTACAATGATCCCGGTGAAACATTAAAGATAAATATTCTATCCCATTGCCAAAAATCTCCGACATTTTATCAAATAAATTTAATTATGCACCGACAAAAGGCCAGAAAGAACTTTTTCAATTATTCGACCGCCTGTTGGAAAAAAACGGACCGGATGCCTTATTGATCAAAGGATACGCCGGTACCGGGAAAACCACCATCGTTTCCACCCTTGTTAAGATCCTGCCGCTCTTTAACCTGAAATATCTCCTGATGGCCCCTACAGGCAGAGCGGCAAAAGTACTGGCTAATTATTCGGAAAGAAAAGCATTTACGATTCATAAGATCATCTATAAACTGCAACGGGACAGGGAAAACGGGGCTTTATCCTTTAAAAGGATCAAAAATTATCATAAGGATACGGTTTTTATCGTGGACGAAGCTTCCATGATCTATGATCAATACAGTGCCTCCCAGTCGAACCTGTTGAGGGATCTTCGGGAATACGTGTTTGAGAATACTTCCAATAAACTGATCATACTTGGAGATACAGCCCAGCTTCCGCCCGTTGGACAGGATTATAGCGGAGCCCTGGATAAAGATAATCTGGAAAGGAAATATAAGCTGAAGGTGGAAGAGATCGAACTGAATGAGGTGGTCCGCCAGGAAAAATTATCCGGGATCCTCGAAAATGCAACCGGTATCCGCCAGAATATCCAGGCCGGTCAATTCAGGATCCGGTTCAACACCAGGAATTACCGGGATATTTTTTCGATGAACAGTGAAAAACTGGAGGATGGTCTCCGCTATGCCTATAACCAGTACGGGATTGAAAATGTAATTATCATCTGCCGGTCCAACAGGCAGGCCAACCAGTATAATCAGTATATCAGAAGAAATCTCCTTTTCCATGAGAACCGGATCGATGCGGGGGATCATCTGATGATCGTGAAGAACAATTATTTCTGGCTCGATGAGGATTCTCCTGCCGGGTTCCTTGCCAACGGCGATTTTGCCGAAGTGCTTAAGATCTCCAATACACAGGAGATATATGATTTAACTTTTGCAGATCTTGATCTACATCTCATTGATTATCCTTCCCATCCGGTGATCCGCGTCAAAGCCCTCCTGGATACCCTTGAATCCCCGGCGGCTTCCCTGAGCGAAACGGAAAATAAAAAACTTTACGAGCATGTCGTGGCTGATTATCCGGGATTATCCGGCAGGGAACTGGCCGCCGCCATAGCGCTGGACCCATATCTTAATGCAATTCAGATAAAATTCACATACGCCATTACCTGCCATAAATCGCAGGGAGGACAATGGCCCGTGGTATTCCTGGACCAGGGCTACCTTAAGGATTCGATCCAGGATATAGGCTATATGAGGTGGCTGTATACAGGAATGACAAGAGCGACACGTGAATTATATCTTGTGAATTTTCTGTCTGAATTTTTTAACGGGGAAAGGTAATTTGATAGAATCTTTAGATCAATTTTAAAGATATTCTGAATTGATATGGAATTTTTTGAACGGAAAAGCGGAAAGATCCGTAATTGCGGAAGCTGATAACATGAAACTTGTTTTTGTCAATAAAACCTGATTCAAATTGGTTACCAACAACCCAATAATCATATAAAACGTAAGCGAATATATGATAATCGTAAAACCCATATTGAAGCGGATCTGGATTTTGTTGCTTTTCCTCTCAGTTCAGGCCATAGGCCAGGAGATACAGGGACCCCGTATTGACTTTGAGGAGGAAAGTTATGATTTTGGAGATATTGAACAGGGCAACAAAACAGAACATGTTTTTTCTTTTAAAAACTCGGGGACACAGCCCCTGGTCATTTCCAATATCCTGACCACCTGCGGATGTACGGCCCCCACCTGGCCGAAAGAACCGGTCGCACCGGGTGAAAATGGTGAGATTAAGGTTGTTTTTAATTCCACAGGGAAAATGGGTAAACAGAATAAGGTGATCACGATTTTTTCAAATTCGGTTAACCAGAAGGACAGGATCACCATACAGGCAAATATCATTCCCGGTTATTAACGGTCCATTTCCCCTGGTAAATACCGTAAAACAGGGTCATCCATGATAATATCAGCAGAATGCCCCCCACAGGTGTGATATAAGCAAACCAGATCTTATCATAAAGACTAAGTAAATAGAGCGAGCCGCTGAACAATACCATTCCGGCAATCATCAGATATATTCCACGGGTAATAAATTCAGAATGGATCAACCGGCTTAAAATCCCAAAGCAAAGCAGGGCAATGGTATGAAATGAATGATACCGTATAGCAGTCAGATAGGTATCGGTACGTTCATTGGAAATCAGTAGATCCCCGAGGACATGGGAACCAACGGCCCCCAAACCCACAACAAGGGCACCGGAAATGGCGGCAGTCAGCAGAATAATTTTAATGTTTTTCATGCCAGGTTCCTTTCACCGAAAACAGCTGTCCCGATCCTGACCAGGGTACTCCCTTCTTCCATGGCAATCTGATAATCACCCGTCATTCCCATGGATAATTCCTTCATCTCCACATGTTCATGATGAATGCTTTCGGCTATCCCATCGAAAATTGATTTCAAAAACCGGAACTCCCGCCTGATTTTTTCCTCGTCCTCAGTGAATGTCGCCATCCCCATCAGGCCTTGTATCCGGATATTTTTCAGCTCTGAAAGATCTTCCCGGTGCAGGAGCACGAATATTTCCTCTTTTGATAACCCGAACTTTGTTTCCTCCTCCGCAATATGAACCTGCAGCAGGCACAAGATCTGCCGGTTGTTATTCCGGGCCTGTTTGTCTACTTCCTTAAGCAATTTCCATGAATCGACAGCATGGATCAGTGTGACAAATGGGGCGATATATTTCACTTTGTTCGTCTGAAGATGCCCGACCATATGCCATTCGATATCCTTCGGCAACTGCTCATATTTCTGTGCAAGTTCCTGAACCTTGTTTTCACCAAAGATCCGCTGACCCGCCTGGTAGGCTTCCAATATTTCACCGTTGGTTTTTGTCTTGCTGATGGCAACCAACCGGCATGGATATCCTTCCATTCTGCGATTCATGGCATTTATATTTTCTGCAATTTTCATTTTAACTTTCAATAATTTTATATTTACGCCTGAACAACATACCTGATCATCCTGTAAAGTTAATATTGAATGTGGTAAATAGGAAAAAATGGCGATCCTTGGTAATCTCATCATGAAAGGAATCATTTTTAGCAAAAGCCTTGAGCAACAATATTCCAATCCTGCTGAACTTCAAAAGCACGAACTCCGGAAATTACTGATTACCGCCAGTGATACAGAATTTGGCAGGAAACATCATTTTAAATCCGTATTATCTGATTTTAAAGGAAAGGATTTCTATCAGTTCTTCAGGTCTTTCAAGCAGAATGTACCGGCCTTTTCCTATGATGAAATGTATGAACAATGGTGGACCAGGTCGAAAAATGGTGAAAAGAATATCTGCTGGCCCGGCAGAATAAAATTTTTTGCACTCAGCTCAGGAACTTCCGGTACATCCTCAAAATACATCCCAATCACCAAGGAACAGATCAAAGCAATCAGGCGCACGAGCGTATGGCAGCTGGTCACCCTTTCAAAATATTCACTCCCGGATGAATTGTTCACAACCGGTGTATTATTGCTGGGTGGAAGCACCAGTTTGAACTATAACGGCACATTTTTCGAAGGAGATCTGAGTGGTATTACCACCAAACATATACCCTTCTGGTTTCAACGCTTTTATAAACCAGGACAAAAAATTGCCAGGAACATGGACTGGGGCATGAAACTTGATGAAATCACCCGAAAAGCAGATAAATGGAATATTGGAGTAATTGCCGGCGTTCCTGCCTGGGTGCAGATACTGCTGGAAAAGATCATTGACCATTACGGTATCAGCCATATCCATGAGATCTGGCCTGACTTCTCGATCTTCGTTCACGGTGGAGTGGCTTTCGAGCCCTATAAAAGCACTTTTCAGAAGCTTCTGGGAAAACCTCTGATCTATATTGAAACCTATCTTGCATCGGAAGGATTCCTGGCATACCAGAACAGGCCGGATGCGGATGGCATGAAACTGGTCCTGAACAATGGGATATTTTTTGAATTCGTTCCGTTCAACTCCAAAAACTTTGACGGGGATGGAAAAATGACAATCAATCCGGAATCGCTGCTGATCGATGAAATAGATCTGAACAGGGATTATGCGCCACTGATCTCGACCACTGCAGGGGCCTGGAGGTATCTGATCGGAGATACCATTCAACTGGTAAACCGGGACCTATCCGAAATTATCATCACCGGTCGGACCAGGCATTTTCTGTCGTTATGCGGGGAACACCTTTCTTTGGACAACATGAACAAGGCAATCCTGCTGATCGATGATGAGCTGAAGCTGGGCGTGAAAGAATTTACAGTGATCGGTGAAAGGTATGAGAACCTGTTCGCTCACCGGTGGTATGTCGGCGTGGAACAGGAAATATCCTCAGGCCAGGTAAGGAAACTGCTTGATCACCATCTGAAAATCCTTAACGATGATTACCGTACGGAACGGCAGCATGCCCTGAGGGAAATCTTCGTTACCTTGCTTCCCAATGCTGTTTTTTATGATTTCCTGCGATCGGCGGGAAAGGAAGGAGGTCAGAATAAATTCCCGAGAGTGCTGAAAGGAGAAAAAAAGGAAGCATGGGAGAATTTTCTAACAACTATAAAATTAAAACATGATTGAACTCTGGAAAGGTCTGATCTTCGGGATTATCCTTTCCTTTATCATAGGCCCGGTATTTTTTGCATTGATACAGACATCCATTGAAAAAGGATTTAAAGCGGGCGCATTCATGGCACTGGGTGTTTCAATGAGTGATTCATTGTACATATTCCTTACGTTTTCAGGGGTATCGAAATTAACTGAAAACATCCAGCTGAAATTTTTCCTTGGTATGGCGGGGGCGCTGATCATGATCGGATTTGGCCTTCATTCAATTCTTAAACCCATCCCGAAAAAAGGCCTCAACATGGATGCCATGAATTCGAATTCCTATTTAAGAAAAATATTAAAGGGATTCATGCTGAATTCCCTGAATCCTTTTTTATGGATATTCTGGCTTGGTGTAGCAGGACTTGTAACCATCGAAATGGAATATAATTTCGATCAGGCATCCCTGTTCTATATCGGAGTGATTGGCATGGTGCTTACCATGGATATTGTCAAATCCTATATGGCCACCAGACTGAGGATGATCATCACGCCGCATTTTATGAGGATCATGAACAGGGGTGTCGGCATTGTTTTGATCCTTTTCGGGCTCAGGTTGATTTATTATGCCTTTGAAATTAAAAGTCTGATCTGAGGTTTCAGGAAGAAGAAGAGGTTGCAGATACCTTTTTTTCTTCATTTTCTTTTTTCTCCATTTCAGTGATCTCATCCTTCAGCATATCCTGCAATTTCTGTCCGAATCCTTTTTTCTCCTCTGTCAGATATTCACGGATTTTTTCCCTGATCTCCTGGCCGGAAAGATTGTGAAAAACGTTGCCGTTTCTTGCCACCGACATCTGACCGGTTTCTTCTGATACCACAAGGATGAGCGTATCGGTAACCTCTGACATACCTACTGCTGCCCGATGTCTCATTCCGAACTGGGCTGGAAGATTATCCCTTTCTGTCACCGGTAATACACACCTGGCAGCCTTGATCCGGTTCTTATGCAGGATTACCGCCCCATCATGCAGGGGACTGTATTTATTGAAGATGGATAACAAAAGCCTTTTGGACACTTCCGCATCGATGATATCTCCGGATTCAGCATAAAACTTCAGTTCAGTGTCCCTTGAAAAAACAATGAGTGCTCCGGTATTCGACCCTCCCATCGATTTGGCCGCCTCCACCACCTGTGTGATGTTAAGTTCTGTGGTCTCCTCCCTGCTCCACATGCTTTTAAAAAAATTATCCCGGTTGAAAAATGTTGTTTTCCCAATCATCAGTAAAAACTTCCTGATTTCCTGCTGGAACAGGATGATCACTGCAATCACTCCAACACCCATGAACTGCCCGAGAATGGCAGATAATAATTCCATATCGATCGCCCGGACCACAAGGTAAATGAGATAGAGGAAAAGGAATCCAAGGAAAATCCGGATCGCTACGCTGCCCTTCATTAATTTATAAACCTGATACAGCAAAAAACTGACGGCCAGAATATCCAGGATATCGACCAGTCTGAAATCCAGAAACCCTATTTTAATTAAGTATATCAAAATTCCCTCTTTTGAGCAAAGTTATCGTTTCAGTAGCTTCCCTTACATCGTGTACCCGCAAAATTGATGCCTTTTTTAGGAGCGCAATGGTATTTAAAACGGTGGTTCCATTCATAGCCTTGTCTGCGGTCAAATGAAGTGTCTTATAGATCATTGACTTTCTCGAAACTCCAGCAAGCAATGGCAAACCGAATATATTAAAATACGATAAATTCCTTAGTAATTCATAATTCTGGCCAATTTTTTTGGCAAATCCAAAACCGACATCGAGAATGATGTCATTGACCCCAAGATTATGCAATTCTGAAATCCTATTATTAAAATAGACAGCTATTTCTTTAAAAAGGTTGTCATATTCACTCATTAGTTTCATTGTTCGCGGATTTCCCTTCATGTGCATGAGGATATATGGCACTTTCAACCTGCTTACGGTCCGGAACATATTTTCATCCAGCTGCCCTCCGGAGATATCATTGATCAGGGAGGCACCTGCTCCCAGAGCATTCTCCGCCACAGCTGACCGGAAGGTATCGATCGAAATGATACATTCCGGGTATGTTTTCGAAATTGCCGCAATGGGCGGAATGACGCGGCTTAATTCTTCATCCAGGGATATATCTTCGGCACCGGGTCTTGTCGAATAACCACCGATATCGAGAATATCAGCGCCCGAACCAATCATCTCCGCCGCCATTTCCAGAACACCGTCGACGGACTGCCGCCGGCTACCGGGAAAAAAGGAATCCGGACTGGTATTGATGATCCCCATGATCATGGGTTGGGTGATGCACACCAGTTTTCCCTTGATGTTGAGTGTTTTTTTTATTGAAAATAATGTATCTTTCACCCCCGAAATATGGCCTGTTGATTCTGCCTGCAAAATATATAAAATCTTGGAGTCGAAAACCTTGGACGAATATAATCAAGTAATAAAGCGATGCAAAGAAGTTTTTGAAAAGAAAACATTCGACTATGGTACCGCATGGCGTGTACTCCGGCTTCCTTCCATCACTGATCAGATCTTCATCAAGGCCCAGCGGATCAGATCCATCCAGGAAAAGGGAAATCAGAGAGTCCCTGACAATGTGATCTCAGAATTCATTGGCATTGTTAATTACTGCATCATCGCACTGGTCCAGATCAAACTGGCAGATAAGCCTGAAGAAATATTGTCCCCTGAACAGGTGGTTGACCTGTATGAAGAGGCCGTAAATGAAACCATGCGACTTTTCTCCAATAAAAATCATGACTACAACGAAGCCTGGCGTGATATGCGGGTGAGTTCAATGACGGATATTATTTTAATGAAGTTATACAGGGTAAAACAGATAGAAGATAACCAGGGGAAAACCATCATGTCCGAAGGTGTAGGGGCCAATTACCAGGATATTCTGAACTATGCTGTTTTTTGCCTGATCAAACTTAATTTTCATGTAACATGAAATATGCACTTGACCAATTTTTTCGTTTTATCGTAGGTATTTTATTTATTTTTTCAGGCCTGATCAAGATCAACGACCCTCTTGGAACTTCCATTAAGCTTAAGGAATATTTCGAGGTGTTTGCCACAGATTTCGGTTCATTTTTCGAATTTTTCGTTCCCCACAGCCTGTTCATTGCCGTGTTTGTGGTTGTCCTCGAGGTATTGCTGGGAATCGCCCTGCTTATCAATTACCGCATCGCTCTGACAGCCTGGGGGTTCCTGATTCTGATCCTTTTATTCAGCTTCCTTACCTTTTATTCAGCCTTCTTCAATAAAGTGACGGATTGCGGTTGTTTCGGGGATGCCATCCCGCTTACGCCGTGGGAATCTTTTCTGAAAGACGTGGTTCTACTGGTTCTGATCCTGTACATATTTTTCAGAAGAAAACATTACCATTCCCTGTTTCGTCACCGGACAGGTGATTTCATTATGCTCGTGGCTCTTCTTATCAATACCTTTCTTGCCGCCTATGCCATCCGTCATCTGCCCTACATCGATTTCAGGCCTTACAAGGTAGGCAATAATATCCCTGATCTTATGGAACCCTCCGAACCCTATCGTTACAGGTATATTTTTGAAAAGAATGGCGAAACCTATGTATTCAATGATTTTCCTGAGGATACAACCTATGAATATAAAGACCTTGAATTGTTGAATCCTGAAGCACAGCCAAAAATAACGGATTACCATATATGGACCGATGAAGGGGATTATACTGAAGAGTCCTTAACAGGCATAAAATTGATCATTGTGTTTTATGATATCACAAAGGCCTCGGCAAGACATATTGATGAAATAAATGACCTGATCTCCCGGCTTCCCCCCGCTGTGGAAGTGTTGGCATTGACAGCCTCGGGTGAGGAACAATTCGAATCATTCAGGCATGAAAATCAATTTGCTGTGCCATATTATTTTGCCGACATGACAGTACTGGAAGCAGTTATCAGGTCCAATCCGGGATTACTGCTGCTAAAAGACGGTACTGTCCTGGGGAAATGGCATCATAATGATGTTCCGGATCCGGTAGTTATTTCAGACCTGATTAAATGAAATGATCAGATTCATATTTAAGCGGCTTGGTTATGGGTTGCTGGTACTTTTCGGCGTGATTGTGGTGGTTTTCATCATCTTTCATGCCCTGCCGGGCGACCCCGTTTCCATGCTGGCCGGACAGCGGACTGATATTGCCACAAGGGAATCAATTGCCAGGGAACTTGGTCTTCGTGAACCGATCCACGTACAGTTTTTACTGTACCTGAACGATCTGCTGCCTGTTTCCTATCATGAGGATACTCCTTTTAACCGGAAGAAATACGAATATAACAAGCTTTTTACACTGGGAGAGGATCATGTCGTCGTATTGAAGAAACCCTACCTGCGAAGATCATTCCAGTCCAACCGGAGGGTTGATGAAATATTATTGGAAAACATTGAAAACACCTTCATACTGGCCTTTTTTGCCATGTTTTTCGCTACTGTGATCGGCATAGTTTCCGGTGTGGTTGCCGCCCTCAATCAGAATAACTGGATCGATCACCTGATCATTTCAATATCGGTTTTCGGGATTTCCATCCCTACATTCCTGTCTGCCATCATATTTGCTATTATTTTCGGATATTACCTGAGTGACTGGACAGGATTGAACCTGACTGGACAATTATGGGTTACACATCCGATCCTGGGAGAACAATTACACTTAAAAAACATCATACTCCCTGCAGTCACGCTTGGTATCCGGCCTTTGTCGATCATCGTACAATTGACCCGGAGCTCCATGCTGGATGTCATGTCGAAGGATTATATCCGTACCGCCAGGGCAAAAGGATTGAGTTCTATTAACATCTTCATGAAACATGCCCTGAAAAATGCCATTAATCCGGTAATAACGGCAGTGACAGGGTGGTTAGCTTCCCTGATGGCAGGTGCTTTTTTTGTTGAATATATATTTGACTGGAAAGGCCTGGGTTTTGTTACCATCAAGGCAGTCCAATCTCTTGACTTCCCCGTGGTGATGGGTGCAACCCTGGTCATCGCCATCATCTTTATAATAATTAATATATTTGTGGATATACTCTACGCTGCAGTCGATCCCAGGATCAGGCTGACAGAATAATTCAGACAATGAAATTATTTCTGATTGGTATGCCAGGTTGTGGGAAATCGACCTTTGGCCGGAAAGCTTCTGAACAATTAGGCATGGAATTTATCGACCTGGATACAGAGATCGTGAACCATGTCCGGAAATCCATCAATGTTATTTTTGAAGAAGAGGGTGAAGAATATTTCCGCGCAATCGAATCTGAACTGTTAAAGTCCATTTCGTCGGATCATGAGAATTTCATTATGGCAACGGGAGGAGGGGCTCCCTGTTATTTTGACAATATGGATTTTATGAATACCAATGGACTAACCTTCTATATCGAAACGGACATTGTTTTCCTTATTGAACGGCTGAGTCTGAAGGGAATTAACAAACGGCCTCTCTTAAAAAAGATCGGACTTGAAAATCTGCAGGACGGGCTGAAAGAAAAATTGAAGGAGAGATTGCCATATTATTCAAAAGCTCAATTCACCCTTCCATTTGAAAAGGATCTGGAAAATCAAATCGTTCAGGCTGTCCGGGCTAGAACATGAAACCAACAGTGAATACCAGCCTGTTCTGGGCATAGTTTATATCCGCCACCGGGGTTGGTCCAATTTCCTGGGCAGGATCGATGATGTAAGGTGCCCGTGTACCCTCGGTGGTGGAATACAGATAAGCAAAATCAGTATAAAAAGATTTTTTCCTGAGACCGATCCCGGCAGAATAGGTTTGTACCGCAAGCAACATGTCTGATTGTCCAGCCCTTGGATCTGACTGGTAATTGAACCCTGCCCTGATCCGAAATATGCCCATCCTGTATTCTCCTCCCAGCCGGTAATTGATCACAGACCGGTACATTCCTGAAATTTCCTGGTTATCCACGCTGAAATCAACATCATTCGACCTGACCTTTGCCCTGGAATAATCCACCCATTCAATATCCCCGGAAATAAATCCGCTTTTATTGAAAAAATAACTTATCCCGGCATTGAGGCGCATGGGCGTACTGATCGTATAGATAAGGGGATCCAGAAATGTTTCTTCCAGGTGATCGCCTTCAAAATTCGGATCATCACCATAAAATTCATCGGCACTGGCATTCCAGACCGTATGCATTGAAGTCTCATATTCATCTGTAAAGCTGTATGCGGTAGGTGTGGTATAATTGATGCCGACGGTAAGGGTATTGATAGGCCTTACGATGATGCCCAGGTTCGCATTTACTCCGACACCATCAACGATCTGACGTTCGTATAAGGTATAATTATTTAAAATGCTCTCGGGATAACGCTGTTCCGAATAATATTTTTCATTTTCATAACTTACAGTGACGATACCCAGGCCCAAACCAAAATAAAACCGGTCGTTAAAATTGCCTCCATAAGAGAGGTCCCATTTATTCTGGGATCCTGAAGTAATGATGCGTTCACTCTGCCTGACTGGAGAATCTTCCGTAGGGAATTCAACAAAGGAATCCCACATGGCCAGTGTGTCTCCTGTATCCTGATCGATGCTGAAATCATTGAGCAGGAAAGTATAATACCCCATATCCAGCGTGTAAAAATCACCGAGTTCAGCATCGTTAGCATCTGCAAAATTCAACAGATAATCGATATAGTCATTTTCAACATTTGTTCCTGAATAGAAAATTTCATTGTTGAAATCATTAATCCTGTTAAATGAAAATCCGAAACTGCCTCCTTTCCAGCCGCCGGGGACCTGGTCGGATTTTGTATTGTTAACCACCACGCCCAGGTTACCCATATTAAACCGGGTCAGGGATGTATTGCCTGAGGACCCAAGATAGGAACTCGTATTCGTATTGAAGTTGATCACAGGGGTTAAACTTATTTCGGACCGGTTATAAAATCCCAATCCTGCAGGATTAGTAGAAACTGAGGTAATATCCCCGCCAAGGGATGTATTTACCCCGCCCAGCCCAAGTATCCTTGCACTTCCCCCCTGATAGGTACGGCTGAAAGTCAAGGCCAGTTCACTTGGAAAAATTTGTGCATTTGCGTGAATAATGACCAATATTATTCCTGTGCTTATTAAAATAAGCTTCCTGATCGTTTTCATTGTGTCAACCTTTTTAAGGAGGTACAGCTGCTGTTAATTGATGTTCATTAACGTCTTCCACCACTCCTGGAATTGCTTTCGGATGATCCGCTGCTCCTGGATGGTGCAGAAGATCCTCCTGAATATCCAGAGGATGAACCTGAGTTATAGGATCTGTTGGAATAGCTACTGTTTGATCTGCTTGGCGATGAATAGCTATTATTGTCAGACCTGCTCCGCTGATAACCGCTGTTTGACCAGGAGGACCTGTCCGTGCTTCTGTTGTACGTACTTGTCCCTGATCTGGACCCGGTATTATTCCTGTAAGTCGGACGTGAATATTCTACATCATTCCGGGATGTTCTGACTCTCGGGGTACTGGTTGTACCAACCGTGTTCCCGGATCTGCTGCTGCTGATGTTAGAATTGTTCGTACTTGTGGTATTGTCATACCTCGCACGTGAACGCGCATAATATTCATTCTGCGATCTTGAATAATCCCTTTCCGTTCGTGCACGGCTATTTATATTTTCCCCGTCCGTCACTTTCTGCTGGTTAACGGTAGCAGTCCGGCGGTTGGGAGCGGCATTATTCGTGACGATATAGTTATCCGCGCCTCTGGATACCCTTCGGTTATAGGGACTGATATTTTCATTGCCTGTGCCGACATAATAATAACGATTGGAATAATATCCCGGATAATAGGCTAATCCCCACCTCGAGTACGGTCCATACCAGGGATCATAAGCCCAGGGACTGTAATAATAACTGCTGTACCATGGCCTGGAATATCCCATATAACCACCGTAAGGTGCGTACCATGGGTTATACCCCCAACCGCTGCCAAAAGATAGACTCATGCTGAATCCGGGAGTGAATCCCCATCCGGGCCCATAATAAGGATTCCAGAATGGATCGTAAAACGAACGTCCATAATAGTTATATCCTGAATGGAAAGAATTATATCCTGAATAGAAAGAATTATATCCTGAATAGAAAGGATCATTATATCCGTAATTGGAACCAGGGTAGGAACCCGGATATCCATATTGGGAATAGGATTGATTCCTGGCATTTTCTTCCTTGAAATCGGAACGGTCGTAATTCTCAATGTAATAGGAATCCCCGTCCGCTAAAGGTTCACGGGAAGCGGAATCCTTGGAATTACTTTTATATCTTTCAATATATTCCGGGTTGACATTCTTGGAGGAATAATTTTCCTGAGCATTGCCGTACAGCTGTGTGCTGCTTGACGGATTGATGACATCCCTGTTCTCTTCAATTTCTGCTTTATCCTTATTATTGGGGGCATAAACTGATTCCGTCTTCACTTCCTTCCTGTCCCTGGGTGTAAAATACATATCATCATATTCTTCCTGTGCATTCGTGCTATTAGAAAGTAACATGATTGATCCCAGAATTGAGACAGTCAAAATTTTCAATGTTCTATATGCTTTCATAATTTAACCCCTTTTCAATGATACCAGATATAAATATACAATCATTTTTAATTAACGACAAATTACAATTTTTGATCAAATTTCCGTTCTATTTTCTCAATATTTGTAATTTCACACATACAGTATAAATTAAAGCAAAATCCATACCAATAATATAGACACAGATTATGGGAAAAGGGTTGCCAAAAAGATCGGAAGATTATTCACAGTGGTATAATGAACTGGTCAAAAGAGCTGATCTGGCAGAAAACAGTGCCGTCCGGGGTTGTATGGTTATAAAACCGTATGGATACTCCATCTGGGAAAAAATGCAGGCCACGCTGGATCGCATGTTTAAGGAAACCGGTCATTCGAATGCGTATTTCCCCCTGTTTATCCCCAAATCATATATGAGCCGGGAGGCGGCGCATGTTGAGGGTTTTGCCAAGGAATGCGCCGTGGTAACCCATTACAGGCTCAAAAATGACGCATCCGGGAAAAATGTAATTGTCGATCCCGATGCAAAACTGGAGGAAGAGCTGATCATCCGGCCTACATCCGAAACCCTGATCTGGAATACATACAAAAACTGGATTCAATCCTACCGTGATCTCCCCCTGCTGTTGAATCAATGGGCAAACGTCGTTCGATGGGAAATGCGTACCCGCCTGTTTTTAAGAACGGCTGAATTCCTGTGGCAGGAGGGTCATACTGCGCATGCAACCCGGAAGGAAGCCATGGATGAAACACTGAAGATCCTAGGAATTTACAGCGAATTCGCGGAGAAACACATGGCCATTCCGGTGCTCAAAGGCATTAAATCGGAAAGCGAAAAATTTGCCGGTGCTGTGGATACCTATTGTATCGAAGCACTTATGCAGGACGGAAAGGCACTTCAGGCGGGAACCTCACATTTCCTCGGGCAAAATTTTGCCAGAGCTTTCGACGTTAAATTTGCGACGAAGGATGGAGACCTTGAATACGTCTGGGGGACATCCTGGGGGGTAAGTACCCGTCTGATTGGAGCCCTGATCATGGCCCATTCCGATGATGATGGATTGATTTTGCCGCCTAACCTGGCCCCGATCCAGATTGTGATCATCCCCATTTACAGAAATGATGAAGAATTCAACCGGGTGACGGAAAAAGCAGTAAAGATCAGAACATCCCTGCAATCGAGGGGATATTCGGTGCATTTTGATAACCGCGATACATATAAGCCCGGGTGGAAATTTGCTGAATATGAACTGAAAGGCGTTCCGGTCCGCCTGGCCCTTGGCCCGAAGGATCTCGACCAGGATACCATTGAAGTGGTGCGGCGGGATCTGAGGGAAAAGGAAATTATTAATATGGATCAACTGGAAGGGAAAATAGAATCCCTGATGCCGGACATCCATCGGACGATATATCTTAAAGCATTGAAATTCAGGGAAGAACATACCTTTCAAGCCGATACATATGAGGAATTCCGGGAATTACTGGACACCAAAGGAGGATTCGTATACGCACATTGGGATGGTTCCGCAGAAACCGAGGCGCTGATAAAGGATAAAACAAAAGCAACGATCCGGTTGATCCCCCTGGATATTGAAAAAGAAGTTGGAAAATGTATCCTGACAGGCAAACCTTCAAACCAAAGGGTTTTATTTGCCAAAGCTTATTGATTTTTATTGACGATTTATGGCTGGATTCTTTATATTTGATCATGAATTCTGGATTTCATGATTGATTGGCTTGCAGTTATCATTCTGATTTTTTTCGGGTTTGGTTTTATTGTTGCTGAAATTATTTTTATACCAGGGACAACATTATTGGGCCTGCTGGGAATTCTTTTTACCATTTCCGGGATCGTTCTGGGGTATTTAACATTCGGAACCGGAACGGGAACCCTGATTTTGGCCATTACCCTTCTGCTGGGTATCAGTATCATTATCTATAGCTTTAAATCAGGTGTTTGGGAACAGTTTGCCCTGAAAAGTTCCAGCAACAGCAAGTTTAATGAAGGCAGCATGGAAGGGTTGCAGGTTGGGGAAGAAGGCATTGCCATCTCGGCATTACGGCCTGTCGGAAAAGCCGATTTCCGGGATAAGATATTCGAAGTGACCACACTTGGGAACTTCCTTTCGTCAGGAACCCGGGTGAGGGTAGTCAGCATAAAAAACAATAAAATTTTTATAGAACCTATTAAATAACGAACATGGATACAATGATGCTTCTTGTTGTGGTTGTCGCCGCAATAATATTTCTTTTTGTGTTTTTATATTTTGTTCCCATCAACCTCTGGATCACGGCCATATTTTCCGGAGTTAAAGTAGGACTTTTTGAGCTTGTTTTTATGAGGATCAGGAAGGTCCCGCCAAGCATTATCGTAGGATCCATGATTACCGCCACAAAGGCTGGTCTGAAAGTGACTACAAATGAACTTGAGACCCATTACCTGGCCGGGGGGAAAGTGCCCAATGTGATCAAGGCCTTGATTTCCGCTGATAAAGCCAACATCAGCCTTTCATTCAAACAGGCCACGGCGATCGACCTCGCTGGGCGGGAAGTTTTTGAGGCAGTTCAGATCTCGGTAAATCCCAAGGTGATCACCACACCGAAAGTGGCTGCCGTGGCTGCGGACGGTATCCAGCTTATTGCCATAGCCAGGGTAACGGTAAGGGCCAATATCCAGCAGCTTGTGGGCGGAGCAGGCGAGGACACCATCCTGGCGCGGGTAGGTGAAGGGATCGTAACCTCCATCGGCTCGGCTGCCTCGCATAAGGAAGTGCTCGAAAACCCGGATAAAATATCAAAACTGGTCCTTGAAAGGGGGCTGGATGCAGGTACGGCTTTTGAAATTCTTTCGATCGATATCGCTGACGTAGACGTAGGCACAAACATCGGCGCTAAATTACAGATCGATCAGGCCAATGCCGACCTAAAAGTGGCTGAAGCAAAAGCCGAGGAAAGGAGAGCCATGGCGGTAGCCCAGGAACAGGAAATGAAGGCCGTATCACAGGAAATGCGGGCCAAGGTGATCCTGGCAGAAGCAGAAATCCCCAAGGCCATTGCCGAAGCTTTCCGTGCAGGCAATCTTGGGATCATGGATTATTACAGAATGCGGAATATTCAGGCTGATACCGATATGAGAGATTCCATTGCCAAACCGGAATCTACCCAGGGCAAGAGTAAGAGTGAAGGGAAAAAATAGCAGGCTTGAAAATAACGGATATCTTTAAAAGACAGGAGAAAACTTTTTCCTTCGAGTTTTTTCCGCCGAAGGGTTATTCTTCCACGCTTGAACTGGGCATAAACATTGGCCAACTCATCAAATTAGCGCCTTCGTTCATTTCAGTGACTTATGGCGCCGGGGGTACTACGCAGGATCTTTCCTTCGATCTGATCGAATATATCCAGCATAAAATCGGCATTACGGCCATGGCCCATTATACATGCATCAATGCCTCAAAGACAAAAGTGGAAAGCGACCTGGACATGCTGTTCAGTAAAAACATTCTGAACCTGATGCTGCTCAGGGGTGATCTTCCCCAGCAGGGATTTAAAGGACTGAACCAGGAATTCCGGCATGCAAGCGACCTGATCGCGCTGGCCAGATCAAAAAACAGGTATTGTATCGGGGCAGCCGGGTATCCCGAAAAACACCCTGAATCGCTTGATATCGATTCGGATCTGAAATGGTTAAAAAACAAGGTGGACCAGGGAGCCGATTTCATCATTACACAAATGTTCTTTGATAACGATCATTATTTTAATTTTGTCGATAAGGCCCGCCGGTTCGGAATCAAGACCAGGATTATTCCCGGCATTATGCCGATAACCAACTTCAAACAGATCAAGAAATTTTCTGAAATGTGCGGGGCAACGATCCCGCAGAGAATTATCACTGCCCTGGAATCCATCCAGCATGATTCAACCGCACTGTATTCGGCAGGAGTGGATTTCGCCATTGAACAATGTGTGGATCTCCTGAAAAGGGGAGCTCCGGGGTTGCATTTTTATACCCTGAATAAATCCAGGGCAACGGTTGATATATTTTCATCCCTACCCCACGCACTGATCCATTAAGCCCCTCAAACTCATGGCATCACTCCGACTGATGCCATGAGTTTGAAGGTGGGAAGAAGATCAATATTTTATCAGCGTAAAAATATCTATATCGGGATCGATTTTATCCCGGCCCATCAGGAACGATAATTCAACAATATAACTGAGATAAATTTTTTTGACCTGGAACTGCTTCAGAAGCCCTACCGCCGCCGCCGATGTTCCGCCCGTAGCCAGCAGATCATCATGCAATAAAACAATATCCGAGGGTTTAATGGCATCCCTGTGGATCTCGATCGAATCGATACCGTATTCCAGTTCGTAAGACACGGAATAGGTCTGGGAAGGCAATTTCCCGGGCTTCCTGATGGGAACAAATCCCGCACCTAACCGTGATGCAAGGATGCTACCAAGAATAAATCCCCTCGCCTCGATGCCGACAACCTTCGTGATCCCGGCATCTTCGTATCGGGAAACCAGTTCATCGGTAATTTTTCCTAATATATCCGGATCCTTGAATGCAGTTGTCAGATCTTTAAAAAGGATCCCTTTTTTAGGGAAATCAGGTACATCCCGGATCGATTTTTTAATTTCTTCAATGGAAATGTTACGCATCAGAAAAATAATTAACAAAAATGAATTCGGCCTCAAATAAACGATAGATAAGGCATCGATTCAAAATAACTAAAACAATTTTATTTGGGATAGTTAATAATTAAAATTCTTTCTTTACATTTTTGTTTAATTATTTGCACAATCACGCCACCAGAAATGTCAGACGATAGCCGAGGGAGATTTTTCCTGAAAAATTTTATACGTGGAATCGCTTTTCTTATCGTTTTTATTACGGTCTTCATACTTTTCAAACGGTATGTTTCCGTAGATTATTTGTCCTGGCTTAAACCGGTTTATGAAAATACACTCATTGTTTTCCTGATCTATACAGTTTCGGAGATCGTATTCGGGATCATTCCACCGGAGGTTTTTTTTATCTGGTCAACCCGTTCCGGAGATGTCGTGCAGTACGTCTATTATATATTCCTGCTTGCACTGATTTCATATGCAGCGGGGATCCTTGGATTCTGGATAGGGGTGAAACTGAATCAAACGATCATATACCGGTGGATCAAACGACGTTATTTATTGAAATATCAGAAATACCTCAACAAATACGGATTTTTTCTGATCATCGTAGCTTCCCTGACACCCCTGCCATATTCGGCCATCAGCATGCTGATGGGTTCGGTGAGTTATCCCTTCAAAAAATATGCACTTTATGCACTCTTTCGATTTCTCAGGTATGGCGTATATTCGATCATTTTCTGGGAAATCAATACAATGGAGTAGGATATGGTCATTCCACCGTTACCGACTTGGCAAGGTTCCTGGGCTGGTCCACATCGCATCCGCGCATGACGGCAATATGATAAGCCAATAGTTGCAGAGGAATAACGGCAACCAGGGGCGTGAGGGCTTCGTTCACGGCAGGGATCTCAATCACGTGATCTGCCATTTCGCGGATGATCACGTCTCCTTCGGTAACCACAGCTATTACCTTTCCTTTGCGTGCCCTGACTTCCTGGATATTTGACACCACCTTATCATAGGTGCTGTCCTGCGTAGCAATAAATACGACCGGCATATCATCGTCGATCAGGGCAATGGGTCCGTGTTTCATTTCTGCCGCCGGATATCCTTCTGCATGGATATAGGAAATTTCCTTTAATTTTAAAGCTCCTTCAAGGGCAACCGGGAAATTATACCCCCTGCCAAGGTAAAGGAAATTGGATACATTTTTATAAATACCTGCAAGTTCCCTGATCTTATCGTTATTCTTTAAAACTTTTTCAACTTTATCCGGTATGGTTTCCATTTCAACAAGCAGGGTACGGAAATCCTGCTCCCTGATTGTTCCACGCTCATGGGCAAGCCTTAAGGCGATCATGTTCAGAATGATCAGTTGGGCGGTAAAGGCTTTCGTACTGGCGACACCGATCTCTGGTCCGGCATGCGTGTATGCACCTTCATGGGAAGCCCTGGCAATGGATGAGCCAACCACATTGCACACCCCGAACACAATGGCTCCTTTTTCCTTTGCCATTTCAATGGCGGCAAGAGTGTCGGCTGTTTCACCGCTCTGGGATACGGCAAAAATCACATCCCCCTCATGAATCACCGGATTCCGGTAACGGAATTCAGAGGCATATTCAACCTCGACCGGTATCCGGCAGAATTCTTCGAAAAAATACTCGGCAACCAGGCAGGAATGCCAGGAAGTCCCGCAGGCGATCATAACGATCCTTCTGGCTTCCTTGAGCTTATTGGCATATTCCCTGATCCCTCCAAGCATGAGGTATCCCCTGGATGCATTCAGCCGGCCCCGCATACAATCCCTGATTGACCGGGGCTGTTCAAAGATCTCCTTCATCATGTAATGGTCAAACCCTCCTTTTTCAATGGATTCAAGATCCATTTCAAGGGTATGGATATAAGGAGTTGTGGTTATATTGTTAATATCCTTGACGACCAGTTTATCGCGCCTGAGGATTGCCAGTTCATTGTCATTCAGATAAACTACCTCATTTGTATATTCTATGATCGGTGAGGCGTCGGAGGCAAGAAAATATTCTCCATTCCCAACACCAATCACCAGGGGACTGCTTTTCCGGGCAGCGATAAGAATGTCCGGGTCATTTTTTGACAGGATCACAATGGCGTAAGCTCCAATCACCTTGGACAAGGCGATCCTGACAGCCTCCTCAAGGGAACAACGGTTATTGATCTGGATTTCCTGAATAAAATGGATCAGAACCTCGGAATCGGTATCACTGCTAAAGGAATGCCCGGTACGGATCAATTCTTTCTTAATCGCCCCATAATTTTCAATGATCCCGTTATGTACGATCACAAGCTCATTGTCGGAGGTTGTATGGGGATGGGCATTGCGGTCACTTGGCTCCCCATGTGTGGCCCAACGGGTATGACCAACGCCCACCGTACTGCCGGGGACAGGTTCATATATGGATTCCTCCAGATCGGCTACTTTCCCTTTTTTCTTGTACAGATTGACAACTCCGTTCAATAAGGCTATTCCGGCACTGTCATATCCCCTGTATTCGAGACGCTTCAGCCCCTTGAGTATGATGGGATACGCCTGCTGGTGCCCGATGTAAGCGACTATACCGCACATAAGCTATTTGATTTTGGTGTAAAACCAAATATAATACAATTTTAAATTAAATTAATATAATTTTAGGGATTATTTTAATCGGGTATAATAGATCTTCGCCCTGATATTTCCGGGATCCACCTTGAAATGATTGATGGACAGCGTGAATCCGAATTCCGGTGGAAAAAGGAGTAACTGGTGATACGGATTGATGCCGGGAAGGATCTCTCCTGTATATAGCGTAGCAGGTGCTTCGTAATTATTATTATCTTCAACAAACGGGGGCCTTACCAGATCGCTTGATCCTTCCACCCTGAGCCCGAGAAATTCACTTCCGCTCCTGATCCTCCGGTTATTTTCATCGGTGAAATAGAAAGTCAGCTGGCTTGGCGGATTTTCATTGAATGCCGGGTCGATGATCCTTACCTCGAGGACAACTTTATTGAATGCGAGATCGGAGATCGTATCGAAATAGTCAAGGATCGGTGTCAGATCCAGTTTCGGGATCAGACCTCCACCGGACTGGATATAGGTTTTGTTGTCAGAAGGAGTAAATTCAGTCAATGGTTGTTCTTCAATGCCCTCCAGGGGTGTTCCGGTCCGGTCGGTAACAATCCTGTTGAAATTAGCAATGGTAAAGAACCTGAATTTATAGAACTGGGCAACTGTATCACCCGGTTCATGATAATACAGGGATAGATCGGATTCACCGGATTCCTGGTTATACCTTAACAGGGAATTATTCGCGGGATCAGCAATGAATGCAAAACCCTTGAACAAATCATACAGGGTGGATTCCTCGTCCGGATCGATGATCAGTGTATCCCTTGCCGAATCAAACAGGGCATTCCCGAAATCATCATTTAACTTATAAAAAATTGTTGTATCCTGGTCGGTAGGCAGTAGGAACGCTCCGGTACCGACCGGCTCAGGATCATAGGCGATCTCATTGTACCTGAAGTATGCCAGGGTATCAATGATATCTTCAGTAAGTTCATGCACAGAAAAATTCTGTATTCCAGAAACACCTGGGCCATAGGTATAGTCGACATTCAGATTAAGGTATATTGAATCATAAACTGCTTCTTCAGGGATATTCAACCTGGATTCACCAAAACTGAATCTCGTATAACCGGAAGCAGTCATCTCTCCCAGATCCGGATCCGTGTAATGGCCGGCCAGCAACCGGGCACTCGAGGAGGTTAAAATGGAATCCACACTGATGACACTGGTGGGAATATCTATCTCCGTATAGAAAGCGCCAACTTTATCAGAGTCGGCGCGCAAATCTAGACCAATTTCATTTGGATCCTCACATTGAAATAAAAACAGGGTCCATATCCAGATGAGCCCTGTTTTAGTTCTCCTACCCAACAAGTTCATTATAAAGGTTATAGTATGTTTCCAGATAACCGTCTGTTTTATCGGTTATATCAATTTTTTTATTATTCGGAATTGTTTTGAATAATTTCGCAACACCCTTGTCAAGCCCCTCGCCCGTCTGTATCACAGCATCGGAGTATTCTATCCCGATTTTAATGAAGCCTTCAAAATCACCTGATTCCAAATTGGAAAGCATACTGTCGTCGATGTCCAGCATTTTTACCTTATTGATAAGGTCACCGTTAAACTTATGTTCGAAGGAATTATTGTAAACGGTAAATACGGTTTTCGTATTTTGAAAGATCGGATCATTTTTGTATGTCGTTTTGATATACATGGGGATTAAACTTGTCATCCAATCATTGCAATGAACAATGTCGGGTGCCCATCCAAGTTTTTTCACTGTTTCAATCACCCCTTTGCAAAAGAAGATCGCCCTTTCATCATTATCCTCATAGAAATTATTCTGTTTATCATAAAAGACAGATTTTCTATGGAAATAGTCTTCATTGTCTATGAAGTAAACCTGCAGTTTGGCATTAGGAATTGAAGCAACCTTAATGACAAGAGGTTTTTCCTCCTCGCCAACCGCAATGTTGATTCCGGACAACCTGACCACTTCATGCAATCTGTTTTTCCGCTCATTGATCAATCCGAATCTGGGTACTAAAATTCGTATTTCCATTCCCCTTTCCTGCATTGCCTGCGGAAGTTTTCTAACCAGATCGGCTACTTCTGAAGTCTGAAGGAAAGGATTAATCTCACTTGCAACGTAGAGAATTCGAAGTTTTGACATAATCTATCGTTCAATTTAGTTAATGTCTTTGAAAAGATTCACAAAGGTACTAAAAAATACTCTATTTTGGAACTTATTAAAGATTAAAAAGGTAGTTTTATGACCCGATTCATCCCTTCGTTACTGTTGACATGCATGTTTTTAAAACGAATAAGGATCTTATTTATTTCCTTGAAAACGAGCGAATTAAAGGAAATAAAATAGGATTTGTACCCACCATGGGAGCACTCCATCCAGGGCATATGGCGTTGATCAGGAATGCCCTGAAAGATAATGATATCTCTGTCTGCAGCATATTCGTTAACCCCACCCAGTTCAATAATGAGGAAGATCTTAAAAAATATCCGAGGAAAGTGGAAGAGGATCTCGGCAAACTTGAACACGAGGGTTGTCAGGTGGTTTACCTGCCTGAAGACCATGAATTGTATGATGACCCATCCATGCTCAGAACCACCATCAATTTCGGCGGAATTGAAAATATCCTTGAGGGCCGGTACAGGCCGGGACATCTCAAAGGCGTTGGCCTGATCGTCGCCAAATTATTCAATATCGTCAAACCACACAATGCTTATTTCGGCCAGAAGGACATTCAGCAGTTTTATCTGATCCGGCAGCTCATCCATGATCTGTCTTACGACATACGCCTGCACTGCATTCCCACACAACGTGAAGAAGATGGTCTGGCCATGTCATCCCGCAACAGGCGGATTCCACCGGAATACCGGCCTGTAGCCAGTAAATTTTACGAATGCCTGCTGGAATGTAAACAGCTTCTGAAAGATGGCCAGGATGTGGAAGGTATCATATCCTTCGCCAATGATTATTTATCCGGTTTTTTTCCCCTGCGGCTGGAATACATAGCCCTGGTGGGAACTGAAGACTTCAGTTTGCTGAACCGGAAAATGGATTCCGGGCAGCAGGCCCTGTGCATTGCCGGTTACATTGACAACATAAGGATAATAGATAACGTATTGTTAAATTAGTATCTTTGCGGTCATCGTATGACAATAGAAGTATTAAAATCCAAGATCCACCGGGTGAAAATAACCCATGCTGAACTTCATTATGTGGGAAGCATAACCATAGATGAAGACCTGATGGATGCTGCTTTTATTTTTGAAAATGAAAAGGTTCAAATCGTAAATATCAATAATGGTGAACGTCTTGAAACGTATGTGATTAAAGGCGAAAGAGGCAGTGGTCAGGTTTGTCTGAATGGCCCGGCTGCCCGGAGAGCCCAGGTTGGGGATATCATCATTATCATTTCCTATGCCGCAATGACGCCGGAAGAAGCTGGTATTCATAAGCCCACCATCATCTTTCCGAATGACAGGAACAGGATCGATTAAACCATACATGAAGCTTAAATCCATCCTCTGGTACTTTGTAACCCTGATCCTTGCCATTGCCCTGCTGTTATATGTTTTCAGGGATATCGACCTGAAGGTTCTGTGGGCAAAACTCAAGGCTGCAAATTTTGCCTATGTATACATATCCATCGCCATGTCCCTCGTGAGCCATTATTTCCGGGGCTACCGCTGGACTCTCCTGCTGAAGCCCCTGGGATATAGGTTGAATTCTTTCCGGGCATTTATCGCCGTCATGGTCGGGTATTTTGCCAACCTGCTTGTGCCCAGGATGGGGGAAGTGACCCGCTGTGCGATATTAAAAAAAACGGACAATATCCCCATGCCTGCCTCATTGGGTAGTGTGATCTCAGAAAGGCTCCTGGATCTGATCCTTTTATTATTCATTATTGTGGCAACATTTATAATTGAATTTTCCACCCTGAAGGATTTTTTATACGAACAGCTTCATTCAGCCTATAAAAGTTTTGACCTTGGCAATTTCCTGATCGGCGCGGGATTGGTCGCACTGATCTTTGTCACGGGGATTTACCTGATCAGCAGGAACAAGGCTTTTATCCGGACGCTGGGATTTTATAAAAAACTGAGACCTTTTGCCTATGAACTGATCAATGGCCTGAACAGCATCCGGAAATTAGAAAACAAATCAGCTTTTTTTATATCTACCCTGATCATCTGGGGGCTATATTACACCATGTCGTACATCATAGTATTTTCATTTCCGGCTACCTCCAATCTTGGTCTTGCCGCCGGGCTTTCTATCCTGATGGCTGGAGGACTGGGCATGACGGCGCCGGTGCAGAGCGGAATCGGCACTTACCATGCCTTCGTAAGCGGTGTACTTATTCTCTACGGGATCGGTAAGGAAGACGGATTGCTGTTTGCAACACTTGTTCATACATCCCAGTTTATCTCATTAATGTTTTTTGGCGGACTCAGCTTTCTGATCAGTTTTTTTCTGAAAAAAGATCCCTATGGAAACGAAAAACAAAATATTACCCCTGGAGGAAGCACTCCCGGTAATTGATTCCTGGAAAGAACAGGGATCGAAGGTGGTTTTTACCAATGGGTGTTTTGACATCCTGCATATCGGACACGTCGATTACCTGGAGAAAGCCAGGAATACAGGGGATAAACTGATCATCGGGCTGAATACCGACCTGAGTGTCCGGATACTCAAGGGAGCAGGACGACCTGTAAATGACGAAATTTCCCGGGGCAGACTGCTGGCCGCGCTTTCATTTGTCGATATGGTTATTCTTTTCAATGAAGATACCCCGCTGGAGCTCATCAGTGCCGTTAAACCAGATATTCTGGTTAAAGGAAATGATTATGAAATAAAGAACATTGTCGGAGCAAATTTCGTTATGGAGAATGGTGGAAAAGTAATAACTTTGGACCTGATTGTGGGGGTTTCCACCACCAGTATCATTAATAAAATAAAAAACGCATAAATATATGTTTATTTTAATTGTCATCATTTTAATGATCGTAAGTTTTGCGGTGAGTGCACGGCTGAGAAACAGGTTTAAAAAATATTCAAAGATCGGCCTGAAAAGCGGGCTGAGTGGTGGTGAAATAGCAGAACTTATGCTGCGGGACAATGGCATTCATGATGTCAAGGTAATGAGCGTACAGGGTTCACTGACGGATCATTATAATCCATCGAATAAAACAGTTAACCTGAGTGAAGAAGTATTTTACGGAAGATCCGCAGCTGCTGCAGCTGTGGCTGCACATGAATGCGGCCATGCAGTTCAGCATGCAACGGGTTATGCAGCCCTTCAATTGAGGAGTGCCCTGGTCCCTATACAGAATGTAAGCGGAAGGATTCTCAATATTGTAGTTTTTGCCAGTATTTTCGGAGGCGCGTTCCTTTTTGCAAGTTTCCCTGTCGATTATGTTTTACTCCTCATCATCGGATGTTACGCCATCCTGACGGCATTTACTTTCATTACACTGCCTGTGGAATTCAATGCAAGTTCACGCGCCCTGGCATGGGTCAGAGACAGAAATATCGTTGATGCATCTGAATATGATATGGCAAAAGATGCACTCAAATGGGCCGCGATGACCTATCTGGTAGCGGCGATCGGTGCCCTGGTTTCCTTGCTTTATTATCTGATGATATTTTTAGGCTCGAGGGATTAAACTGTATTTGAACATAAACCCATACATATGAATTTCATCCTTACCGAAGAACAACTCGCGGTTAGGGATGCTGCCAGGGAATTTGCCCGTCATGAATTACTCCCCGGCGTCATTGATCGTGATGAAAAACAGTTTTTTCCTTCCGATCTTTTAAAAAAAATGTCCGGTCTTGGTTTTATGGGTATGATGGTGGATCCCATTTACCTCGGGAGCGGTATGGATACCCTTTCCTATGTGATTGCCATCGAGGAAATCGCCAGGATCGACGCCTCCGCCGCAGTGATCATGTCGGTTAATAATTCACTGGTTTGCTGGCCCATCGAAAAATTTGCCTCAGCCTACCTGAAGGAAAAATATCTGAAGCCTCTTGCCTCAGGAGAAAAATTTGGGGCTTTCTGCCTGTCTGAACCGGAAGCAGGGTCCGATGCAACCAATCTGAAGGTTATGGCAGTTGACAAAGGGGATCATTACGTACTGAACGGTGTAAAAAACTGGATCACAAACGCCGGCATTGCTTCCTATTATATCCTGATTGCCCAGAGCGCTCCTGAAAAAGGATATAAAGGGATCAATGCCTTTATGGTAGAGAAAGACTGGCCAGGGATCCGGCTGGGTCCAAAGGAAAATAAAATGGGCATCAGGGGCTCAGATACATATTCGATCATGTTCAACGAAGTGATCATCCCCAGGGAAAATCGGATCGGTGACGAAGGTCAGGGATTTAAAATAGCCATGCAGATATTAAACGGGGGCAGAATCGGAATTGCCGCACAGGCCCTGGGGATCGCTGCAGGAGCTTTTGAATTATCTCTTAAATACGCGCAGGAAAGGATATCCTTTGGGACTCCTATTTTTAAGCACCAGGGAATACAGTTTAAACTTTCCGATATGGCCACCTTAATAGAGGCAGCCCGGCTGCTTACCTACAAGGCTGCCTGTCTTAAGGATGCCGGAAAATCCTTTGTAAAAGAAAGCGCCATGGCTAAATTGTATGCATCGCAGACAGCCATGGATGTAACTACAGAAGCGGTTCAGATCCATGGTGGATATGGATATGTCAAGGAATATCATGTTGAAAGGTTCATGCGCGATGCAAAAATAACACAGATTTACGAAGGCACTTCGGAGATCCAGCGACTGGTCATCGGCCGTGAATTGACAAGGGGAAATATATAAAAATGATATCATCTTCAATAAATACAATTTACTAAACCGAAGTCTTTTTTCCTTCCCGGAATAAAAATATCATTCTCTTTTCGCCAATTCCCATATTTTATTGTACTTTTACAATAAATTATTTGTTATTAACAATTTTTTTACTGATATTGTATAATTATTTTATGGAATAGTTCAATTCTGCTTCCGTTATATAAATAAAGGGATATGGAAGATTATAATAAAATCATTGAATCTTTAGGAATAAAGTACAATAAATCAAAGAACATAAAAATTATTCAGGCGGTTTCGAATGATAATTATTATGATGTCGAGAATACAATATTTATTGTCCATCTGGGTGAATTACGTTATGGAGCTGATAAACAGAAGGTTAAGAAGGGTGAAATTTTACTTGTTCCCGGAGGGAAAAGCATTTCCATATCATATGGTAATGTCGAAGCTTCAACCGTCACCAAGGATAAGCTGATCAGCCGTAAGGAATCGTTTCTGCAAAGTATAGATTATGCCGAAATCGCCACTTCCAGCCAGGAGAATTTCAGCTACATAACCTTTGAGGCCAAGGTGTTTGATTCGGTGAATTTTTTCGCCTCACTGGACATCCCTCCGTTCATCATTAAAAGTAGAAAGATCAGCGATCTGATATACATCATACTCGAGGAATCGGAATCGGAAGCAGCAGGTCATGAAAGGATAGTGAAAGCCCTCACCGAATATCTTGTCGTAGAAATTACGAGGTATATTATCGATAATCAATTGTTTGTGGAAAAACTGGCCACAAATATCACCTATTTCAAGGATCCCAGGCTGATCGATATTTTCACCTTTATCAAGGAAAATCTTCAGGGGGATCTTTCAAACAAGGTATTGTCGAATGTCGCCAATGTTTCAGAGGATTATGTAGGGCAGTATTTTAAAATGCTGACAGGGATCAATCCACAGGATTATATTGAATACCAGCGGATGGAAATGGCTGTCAACCTTCTCCGGACCTCCAAGAAGAGTATCCGTGAAATTGGAAAGGAAGTTGGATACAAGGACACAGCCTATTTCTGCAGAAGGTTTAAAATGATGTTTGGTATCCCGGCCGGAAAAATGAGAAGAAGGGAATCCCTAATGAATATTTAAGGATTGGTTGTATTCTTCCTTGATGCCGGTAATCTCAATCAGAAAATCGGGATTTTTTTCGATATGATTTCCCACGACAATCAGGTCAGCCCCTGCCCGCATGGCACGGAGTGCCTTTTCTGTTGTATTGATGCCTCCGCCAACAATTACAGGAACATCCACCGACTTTTTCACACTCCTGATGATCCCTTCAGGAACAGGGTATAATGCACCACTTCCTGCCTCAAGATAGATCATCCTGAGACCAAGCAGTTCACCTGCCATGGCCGTTGAAGAAACAATTTCCGGTTTGTCGTGAGGGATCGGATGGGTAAAGCTCATGTAGGAAACCGAGGTGGGCTTTCCTCCATCGATCAAAATATATCCGGTTGATATGGTTTCTATTCCATTTTTTTTGATGGAGGCGGCAACTGTGACATGCTGACCGATCAGAAATTCAGGATTGCGGCCAGAGATCAGTGAGAGCAATAATATGGCATCCGCCTCAAAGTTCAGATGCAGGTTGCTTCCGGGAAATAAAACGACCGGACAACTGGATAATTTCCTGATATCCCGGATAAGCGGGGCAGTATCAGGATCGACCAGAAGACTTCCACCAACAAAAAAATAATCTATCCCTGCCTTCACCCCCTGCCGGATAATATTTTCAATTTTCCCGGGATCCCTGTTTTCATCGGGATCGATCAAAACAGCGATAGATTTCTGATTTTTTTCCTTTTTCCCAATGAACGCTGAATAAAGGTCAGTTTTCATTCTTTGACGGCAGTTCTTTTAGGTATCTGACAACCATTTCCCTTGCAAGCTCAAGCAAAACAAGCGCAGCCTTATCCGAAAGACTCCTGAAAAATATGTATTTGGGAGAACTGGCCTGTACAATGACCCTTTCCCTTATTCCCTCCCCATTTTTTTTCACCTTTTTGTCCTTGCCAAGGATCATCTTTACGATCAAATAGGAAAACAACGCTCCCCCTCCGATGATGAGGATCTTACCTGCCAGATCAGCGGCTTTATCGGAAAATATGGAAAATTCTTCACTCAGGGAATCTTCAATCTTCTCAGATTGTTCCTGCAGTTTCGCTTTTTTGTCTTCTAATTTTGAATTCATTTTATTCATCGTTTTCTACTTCTTCAGAAAAAATAGTATTGGTGATCCCTTCACGAATTCTGCCCCTCATATAGTATGTAATCACGCCAAGAATGATATAAACGCCGGCGACAATGAGATAACCGAAATACTGGTGGACCAGGAGGGAATTGATAATTTCAGCTATAAAAAAACTGATAAACAGGATGAATAACAACCCGATCAACCCAAAAAGAATGATCAGAACGATAAGGGTGAATAATTTTGCCGCCTCTTCTTTTAACTGAATTTTGTAGATCTCAAGCTTCGTCTCAATGAAATTTATCAGGGTACTGACGATATTTTTAAACATATGAAAAGTTTATTCCTCTATCTTAACGAAATCAGGCTCAATTTAAAAGTTATTTCTCTCAAATAAAAAAAGGTCGGACACTTTCATCATTTGAAATGACCCATTTCCCCAACTTCGGCCCCTATTTAGACAGATATATCAGGATAAATGGAATGATGAAAAAGGTCATGAGTATGTAGAAGAAGACGATCAATCTTCTTTTACTGGCCAAACGGCCAAAGTGGATGGCAAGATATTCGGGGATCCCGCGGATTGACGAAAAAGGGAGAAATATCAGGACCCCGATTAAATTGAACAACACATGGGCCATGGCCAGGCTGAGCGCCACCTCTGATTTAAAAAAACCAGCCATGAGTGCCGTGATGGTGGTCCCTAAGTTGGCTCCAAGGATGAATGGGAAAACAGCATGCAGGGTAATTTTGTGGGTAGCCACCAGGGGAACCACCAGGGATGTGGTAATCGAACTGGATTGCAAGGCACCTGTAATAATCACCCCCCAGGAAAATGATTTGAAAGGTTTGTTGAAAATATAGGATTTCAGTTTATCCCTTGACCCCCCGATCAGCAATTTATATGAATAAGAAGAAAACATTTTAATGGACAACACAAGGATCAGGACGGATATCGCCAGGACCAGCCAGTGGATTCCCACAATGTCATATATTCTGTCAGCCAGTGAATGTAACCAGTAAATACCGGAATCAGTATCGGAATAGTTTACATCCGCCGGTCGGGATGTAATAAGTCTGGCTGCCATTCTTGCGGTATTGGATAAAACATGATAATAGTGTTCAAGCGGGAATAAAATAACAACGGTCATCATATTGAAAAAATCATGAACCGTTGCCGCCGCCAGTGCCTGCCGGAATAATCTTCTGTTGGTTATAAATCCCAGGGAAACAATATTGCTCGTAAGGGTTGTTCCCACATTGGCTCCCATAATGATATATATCCCCATTTCAAGCGTAATGGCCTGGGAAGCGACAATGGCAACTGCAATGGACGTAACGGAGGAACTGCTCTGAATCAAGGCGGTGGATAATAACCCGATAAATATCGCGATAAATGGCATTTCTGCACCCTGGATCAGCTGGCTTGCCGCACCCTCCCCGAGCACCGTCAGTGATTTCACCATCAATTCTATCGAGAAAAAAAACAAAATCAATATCCCGATGAAGGTGATGATCTTAAGGAACCACCCCATGAAAACCGTACTGATCAATGATTTAATCCTGTTGGTGCTAATTTCCATGGAAAAAATTGCCGGAAGTCAACTCAGATGCATCCTGACGCAAATCTACTTCTAAAAAACTATGTAAATACAACCTTATTTGTGAAGCAAAAGTTACCTGTTTTTTATGCCGGTATTTTTATGCAAAGCAATGCGGTGTTTCAGATAAAGTCAATACTTAATGATTTCTTAACATTAATCAGAATTTAAAAATTTACATTTGCGGAGGATATGGATATCAGGTCTTTCCAGTATGGTGTAAGAAATGAAATATCTAATCGTATTGAGCCAGTATCTTGTATGCATCTTGAAGATAAATCGTTGATGAATTCCGGTCATCCTTTAAACTGGGAAAATTGAGAATGATTTTTTTAATATTTAATACCCGCCTGATTTTTCTGCGTTTGGATACGATAAGTTTGAAATTTTACTATTTTAGGATGATATACGGTCCGGGAGGATGTTAAAATCATGAATGTATGTATCCCCCTAAAAAATTAGCGTCAGGATGAGTTCAATTTTTATTTTTATTATCGTTTTGATGTTTCTTCTGGCTATTGCCGACCTGATTGTCGGCGTAAGCAATGACGCTGTTAATTTCCTTAACTCCGCCATTGGCGCAAAGGCCGGCACGATGAGAAACATTTTTATTATTGCCTGCATCGGGATCATGTTCGGCGCAATTTTTTCCAGCGGCATGATGGAAGTTGCCAGAAGCGGAATTTTCAACCCACAGTTTTTTACCATTGAAGAAATAATGTTCCTGTTTGCTGCCGTTATGTTGACGGACATCATTTTGCTGGATTTCTACAATTCAATAGCCCTGCCCACATCAACTACCGTTTCCATCGTTTTTGAACGATTGGGCTCTGCCATTGCCATATCTTTTTTTTCAATAGTCAATAAGGGAGAAGCCGTATCGGAATGGGGCAATTATATCAATGGTTCAAGGGCTATAATTATCATTCTTGGCATTTTCCTTTCTGTTGTCATCGCTTTTATTCTGGGCTGGCTGGTACAATACGTGGCCAGGTTGATCATCTCATTTGATTTAAACAGGGCCAGCCGGAGCTTCGGGTCCGTTTTCGGTGCGGCTTCTATTACCCTCATCGTCATTTTCATCATTCTGAAGGGCCTCCAGGGCATCCCGTTTATCAGTGGCGATCAATTGCAGCAGTTACGATCCCATGTCGGTATGATCAGCCTGGCCACCCTGGCGCTAACATTCATCCTCTTCCAGGTTTTTGCCAGGAGGTTTGGATTTAATGTTTATCGGTTTATTACCCTGTTTGGAACCTTTGCACTAGCCATGGCCTTCGCGAGCAATGACCTGGTGAATTTTATCGGGGTACCCATAGCGAGTTATGATTCCTTTGTGCACTGGCGGCAATTCGGAGCCGGATCTTCGGATTATATGATGGGCGTTCTGGCCGAACCGGTTCAGTCCAATCCGCTGTTTCTTTTGGGTGCAGGTGCCATCATGACACTTACCCTCTGGTTTTCAAAAAAAGCCAGGTCGGTTGTTCAGACCTCCGTAAATCTTGGCAGACAAGCCGAAGGATTTGAAAGGTTTCAGGGAAACGATCTGGCACGGGGGCTGGTAAAATCAATCTCAGCCATAGGCAGGACGATCACAAATCTGCTACCGCAGCAATCGATAAATTACATCAACTCAAAGTTTACCAGCCAGGAAAGCGACAGGCTCGTGAATGATAAGAATAAACCGGCATTTGATATGGTCAGGGCCTCGGTGAACCTGACCGTTGCTGCAGGAATCATCTTGCTGGCAACTTCCTTTAAACTTCCGCTTTCAACTACCTTTGTATCCTTCATGGTGTTAATGGGCACTTCACTGGCAGACAGGGCCTGGGGGAGTGGCAGTGCCGTTTACCGCGTATCCGGCGTCTTAACCGTCATAGGCGGGTGGTTATTAACAGCCGTGATCGCCCTGATCATATCCATGATTTTTGCCTCTCTGCTCATTAATTTCAAGGTGTACGCCCTCATCGGGCTGGTGATGTTCGCATTTCTTCTGATCGCCAGGAACCTGGTTTCGTATCGTAAGATCGAAAAGATGGAAAAATCAATCACCTCAACAGATCATATCATGAAACTGGAAAATGTTTCCGTTCAATCTGATGTGATTAAAAAGATCCAGGCCATTCTGACGGATATGGACAATGTATATACCCGGATCATCACTGCATTTATCAATAAAAACGGTAAGGAATTATCAAAGCTCAAAAGTGATATCGGTGATATAAAATTTTTTACTGAACTGAATAAGATCGAGGTTACGCGGCAGGCGCAGGGAATTACCGGAGAAGTGAACCTGAACGTAAAGATCTTTATGATCGTGTATGACCTGCAGGAAAGCATATTTCATGCCATGGAAGAGATCATAAAAGTTTGTGAAAAACATGTCAAAAACCTCCATCAGGATCATACCGATGAACAGATAGCGACATTTAAGGAGGTAGAAGAAAATCTGAGCCAATACATCCGAGAAATACTGGCGGCTTTGAACCAGGAAAAATTATCAAGTGAAAATTTCAAGGAACTGAAAGCCAGGAGAAAATCCCTGATCCATAAAATTGAAGATAACATCTCAGACCAACTTACCCTTGCCAATAAAAAAAGGATCAGCAGCAAGAATAGCCAGCTGATTCTGACAGTCCTGTTTTCCACGAAAAACCTGATTGTCAGGAGTGGCAGGTTTGTCAAGTTGGTTCATCTCATCAAATCAAAAGAGGTATCCGAACATATGCTCGACAATATCGTCGAGGGCATTTAGAAAGTTGAAAGCAGATGACAGTATCCGGACCTGTATTTTACCGGCCATCATGCTCCTCCAGGTATTTGCAGGTTAGCCATGCCATCAGACCGGCTCCGATTTCCAGGGAATCCTCATCAACATTGAAAGTGGGTGTATGTACGGAGGACACGATCCCTTTGCCGGCATTGCCTACACCAAGGCGGTAAAAACAGGCATCCGTATGTTGAGCGTAAAAAGCAAAGTCCTCGGCAGCCATCCAGATATCCAGGTCCACAACCCGGTCTTCACCCAGATAATCAATGGCCAGCGACCGGCATTGATTGGTCAGTTCCTCGTCATTTTTAAGAAAAGGATATCCCTTCAGGATATTGAACTCAATCTCCGCCCCCATTCCACGGGCAATGGACTCGCCCATCATCTTCATTTTATCATGGGCCATTTTCCGCCAGTTCTCATCCAGCGTCCGGAATGTACCCTCGATATGAACCTCATCCGGTATGATATTGGTTGCGCCATTGGCCACTATTTTCCCAAAGGATAATACGGACGGGATTTTCGGATTGGCATTCCTGCTCACGATCTGCTGCAGCGCCACAATGATATGGGAAGAAATAAGGACCGGATCGATGATCGAATCAGGCATGGCAGCATGCCCGCCCTTTCCAATCACCCTGATATAGATTTCATCTGCGCTTGCCATATAGATGCCCGGTTTAAATCCCACCTTTCCAACCGGGATCTGGGGCATTACATGCTGACCTAATATTGCTCCGGGAACCGGATCTTTCAGGACGCCCTCCCCGATCATCATGGATGCACCACCAGGGGCCTTTTCTTCCCCAGGCTGGAAAATAAGTTTGACGGTTCCTTCAAAATATTCCCTTAATTCACTCAGGATCCTCGCCGCACCCAGCAGTGAGGCTGTATGTACATCATGACCGCAGGCATGCATGATTCCCTGGTTCACTGACCTGTAAGGCACGTTGTTCTGCTCGAGGATCGGCAATGCATCCATGTCCGCCCTTAAAGCCACCACTTTTTTACCGGGATTCTTCCCTTGTATCAGGGCAATGACACCGGTCCCCGCCATGCCCTGG
>JAGTVG010000094.1 GCA_018224645.1 Cyclobacteriaceae bacterium | reverse complement strand
TATCGGCAGTCTCGATCAATGATTGAATCAGGCCCTGTAAAACATTGGGGCTTTTATGTCGGCCAGTGTTTAAAAATATCAAAAAAAAGACCTATGGTTGCCTTCAAAGGCAACTTAAAAAAGTTTATTAAAAGCCTCGATCCACGCTTCCTTCATCAGGAAGGCACCCGCAATGGATGGATGAACCCCATCAGGGCACCAGTAGACGGCAGGAGCTTTTTTAAGCGCGTCGTTGAAAACCTGCTGATAAGGGATAAATGCTGCAGCATAATCCTTCGCGATCTTTTTCGCCGCCGACTGGTATTTATTGAATTCAGGATACCAGGAATCATTGATGGCTGTTCCGTCCCTAACGGCAAAAGGTTCGCCGATCAGAAGTTTAATATCCGGCAGGGCTTTCCGGGTCCGGTCCAGCAGCATGCGATAATCGTCAGCATACGTTTCAGCGGTACCTTTAAAGCCCGAAGAAAGTGTATGCCAGAAGTCATTCACACCGATCAGGATGCTCAGCACATCCGGATTCAGCTGTATGGCATCATCCTCCCAGCGATCTGCGAGTTGGTACACCTTGTTCCCGCTGATCCCCCTGTTGTAAAAGCGGTACCCTTTTCCGGGATTTTTCCCAAGCATTTCGGCAACGATCTGATAGGCATAACCATTTCCCATACCTCTGCCATCGTTGGCATAATAGGCGCCCCGATCCCTGCCGGCATCCGTAATGCTGTCACCCTGCAACAGGATGGTCAGGTTATCAGGCACAGCCGCCTGGAAATAGTGTATGTTTGTTTCAGCGGATCTGTGGAAAGGCACAGCAGCAATGCCTGCCGCAGCCACAGAACTAGTTTTGATGAAAGTCCGACGGTTACTCATAAAAAATCAGGTTTTTCAAATATAAAACCGTATAAAGTCTAATCAAAAAAAAATCAATACCATCTGAAGATCTTTAATCCGATGGTGAAAAAAAACAACCCGGTCAGGACAAGAAGAAATGAGGGGAACAGGATGGTGTTCAGGCTGGCGCCTTCGATGAAGATGCTGCGGATGCCATCGGTCAGCAGGGTCAGGGGAAGTTTCTGTATATACGGGATACTCCAGCCCGGGAAATTATGATAGCTGAAAAAAATTCCCGACAACACCATTAACGGAAATACGATCGCATTGATCAATCCGTTTCCGATCTCAGTATTGGCCGTCCTGGAGGAAATAAATACGGCCAGTCCGGAAAACGCCAGGTTCCCGGCTAAAAATACCAGGATCAAAGCAGGAATGTTTCCCTGGATCACCACATCGAATACGATCCAGGCAAAAATGAATAGCAGAACCGATTCAACCAGGTTCATCATAAACCGGACCGTGATCAGTGAAAACAGGAAATGAGATTTTTTCATTGGAGTGGCCACCATCCGGCGCATAAGTTTTTTGGAGCGCTTATCGATCACACCATAACCCAGCCCCCACAGGCAGGAGGTCATCACATTCATGGCAATCAGACCCGGGATCAGGAAATCGATATACCTTGTCCCCCGTAACGTCAGGGGCTGGATCTCCTCGCCGGAAGCTGTTTCAATTTTTCTGGAATTAAAAAGGGCTGAAACTTTCATGTAGGTAAGCTGGGCATCTGTATTGGAAGGGTCGAAGTGATAAATTTTATCACCGTTCTTTTCCTCAAGGATCAGGCCTATGGTTCCCCGTTTCAGGCTGGCAATGGCTTCATCCCATGTCATTGGCGTAAAAAAGAGGGTTGTATTCCCAAGGTTTTCATCCCTAAGCCTGATCTTATATGCCTCTTCTCCATCTTCCGGGTCCAATTTTTCTCCCATACCGGAGAGAAAACCGGTTACCGATCCTGCCGGGCTTACTATCGCAATACTGCGTTCGATATCCTGGGTTTTTGTAAATGCAATCCCCAATCCGAGGGACATCAGGATTGGGAAAACAATACCCCAGAACAATACCCCGGGTTCCCTCAGTAATTCCTTGGAATAGGCCAGAATCAGCTGCCTTAATTGTCCGGGATGGAGAAGACTATTCATCAAGATGCCTTCCGGTTAATGAGGTAAACAGATCATCCAGCGTCTGCCTTCTCCACTCAAGCGTTCTGATGTTCAGATTCCTGGAGGCGATATATTGCAGAAAGGCATGCATGTTTTTTTCTATTTTCGGGATTTTGGCTTTTCCGGTCATCTTTTTTTCATCCCAGCTGACCATGTATGGCGCATCGTCAAAAAAACCGGATTTTACATCATCGGGTTCTTCAATGGTAAATTCAACTATCTTTTCATTTTCCTGGTCATTGAGCAGTATTTCTTTCATTCCTTCCCTGAGAATTTTCCCCTCATCCATGATCACGATATAATCGCATAATTTTTCAGCTTCCTCCATATAATGGGTGGTAAGGATCAGGGAAGTCTGTTCTTCCACCTTCAGTCTGTGGAGGATCGCCCAGATCTCTCTTCTTGCATTGGGATCCAGTCCGGTGGTGGGTTCATCCAGCAGCAGGATGCTGGGCCTGTTCAGCAGGGCAATGCCCAGGGCAAGGCGTTGCCGTTGTCCTCCCGAAAGATTCACTACATAAGCTCTTCTTTTATCCTGCAATCCGATCAGGTCAATGATCTGGTTTACCCGTTCCTGACCCAGCGAATAGAAACTGGCAAACAGCCTGAGTATTTCCGAAACGCGTAATTTATCGATGAACCTGGTTTCCTGCAACGAAAGTCCGATCTTCCTGTGTAAATCATCGGCATGACCATCCCATTTTTTGCCGAGGATCCGGATTTCACCCTTATCCGGATGCTGTATCCCTTCGATCATCTCTACAAGCGTTGTTTTACCTGCGCCATTTGGTCCAAGAAGTGCAACAAATTCCCTTTCATGGATATTTAAGTCAATGCCCTGCACTGCATGGACCTGTTTAAAGGATTTATGGACGCCTTTTACTTCAACTACTACCGGGTTCTGATGTCGGTTTGGTTTCAATTTTTCAAATACTGATTATCCTTCAAAAATAATGGGAAAACAGATACGGGTGGACGATCGGACGGATAAATAGTGTCACAGGTCCGCGTGATCTGCGCCTGGGGGTTTGAGGTTTATATAGGTTCTGATCTTAAGGTATTGAATTTTTTAATGAGCTCTATCACATAGGGAACTGATCCGCTGCCGTGTGTTTTTCCATCCAGTGCGATCAGGTGGACTGTTTCCGGAGAGGCTCCAAGATCCAGCATATGCCCATAGGTATCAACGGAATTCTGGAAAGGTACGGTAATATCCGCTGTACCATGATAGAGGTACACCGGGATTGCAGGAATCCAGTCATGAACGCTGTTTTCTTCGAACAGATCCAGTATATATCCATATTTTGGATCAATATTTATATTCTGCAGCATATCGGGCTGGATCAGGTCACCCACCTTGTTTGTCAGTTCAAGGTTTATCTCTCCTCCGGTCAGCGTCCCATCAAACAGATCCGGGATAGCAGAAGCATAGGGTTCCCTGAAAATTTGATGTAAAATATCCGGCAGATCATAGATGTTAGCATAACTCAGTGCCACATAGGCCAGGTAATAAGGATCATCATAGGTATCAAGGCTGAAAAAATATTCCTGCATCCCCCTGATGTCGTATCCTCCGGATGCCGGAGCAGAAGCGATCAACTCAAAACCTTCCAACGGAACTTCTTCGATTGACTTGTGTGTCCCCATGGTGGCATAACCTCCTTCGGAATATCCTGCCAGGAAAAGATTGCCATTAAAATCGTATCCCTCGAGCCGGGCCAGTTCTTCAGCAGCCAGCAACATATCCCTCACCGTTGTGGCCGTTGTTGACGCATGGTAATACGGATGAAGAATATCACTGGAATTCCCAAAGCCGATATAATCCGGTATCAGAAAAATATATCCTGCGCTGGCAATGCTGGAAATGAAACCGGCATTGAACAGATTTTCTGTAGGCGCTTCCCTGTGGCTGGTAATTGTCCCATTCTGAAAACTCAGCATCGGCATGGCCCGGGTGGTTTCAGGAAAGGTGACAATCCCGGATGCAATCACTTCCCGGTCAAGATACTGGGTTTTATAGGTGATTTTATAAAGATTAATATCAAACTGCATATAGTTTTCCATGTCCTCTATGCCAGCCAGGTCCAGGAGTGAAATGATCTGCGGAATCGTTCTGATAAACTGCTGTTCACCGGAGACCAGGTATTCGGGTTGAGGAATTACAGGGTCCTGCTCATTATCCGTACAGGAAAACGGAATATAGAGGGATATCAATAAAATTAAAAAAAACTGTTTGGATTGAATCATACGCTGACAGGACCGTATTCTTAATGCCTATACTTAACCAAGTTAATGATTAATCATATAATATGAAACCAAGGCGGAGGCTATTTCAATGCAGATCCTATAACCGGGTCATGCTCTTTGAGTTGTTTCCACAGTTCAATAACATTCTGCAGATCTATATATTTGAAATTCTGGCTTATCAATTCAGCGTTATCATAATTGAATCCATCCTGAACGACGAGTATTCCCGTCGGGAAATCCATCCCCAACGGCAGGCTGCAGATCTCGAGCCCATCGGTTTCTTCTGCATTGTCCGGTGGATTTTTTCCGTTGATGATAAAACTTCCCAGATACCGGTTTTCCCCATGCCTGTCAAAAAGGGCATAGGAGAAATTTCCCTGGATACTGGCGAGAAGAAATCCTTCACCGCCTTCCCCGTAATGGATTGCCAGCCCTTCAATATCATATTCAATACCGGGATTGTTTTCTTTCCGGGATCCTTCGTGTTCATTTTCAAGATTTTATCGGGATGAACAAACCACTAATTTAATTTTTATTTTAAATTATTAAAAAAATTCTGGTCTGTAGGTTAAGACTTCTTCAGGCTTTAATAAATTGGGCGGGATATTAATCGGTTAAAAATCAGTTCCTTTATCCCCAAGGGTACGTTTAAATTACACCTGGTTATTGAAAATTGACAGAGTCATTGTATATTAAGCTGCAACTGAAAAACCCTTACATATATGAACTCGGAAAAAATAAATCTTTTTTTAAAAGAATTGCATTTTCACCTTACAGAGGAACTTCTTCCGTTCTGGCTCAACAGGATGAAGGATAAAACCCATGGGGGATTCATCACACATTTTGACAGGGAAGGGAATGACACGGGGGAAAACGAAAAATCATTGATCGCACAATCAAGATCATTATATTCGCTCTCTTCAGCAGCAAGACATGGATATGAGGTGGATAAATGCACCCGCTATGCCGGTTTCGGGCTTGATTTCCTGATCAGGTACCTCTGGGATGAAAGAAACGGGGGATTTTACTGGATGGTTGACAGGCAGGGGAATATCCTCGCCGATGATAAGGTGCTGTATGGACAGAGTTTTGCCATATACAGCCTTTCAGAATATACCCTGGCTACCGGCGATCCCAAAGGATTATTTTATGCCGAAAAATTATTCGATCTGATCTGGGAAAATTGTTATGATCCGGAATTCGGCGGCTATTACGAAATGTTCGATGCCCGGTGGAAGCTTGCCGGACCTGGGGCTGCCGGAGGGGACAGGAAGACACTTGATGTACATATGCATCTGATGGAGGCATTTACAAATTTATATGCATGCAGCAGGGAACAGAAACACCGGGAAGCATTACTCGCGGTAATCGATCTGCTGATCGAAAAAATAATTCATCCCAGGCATAAAACCGGTATTCCGCAATTTACACCCGACTGGAAAGTAGCACCACAGATCAAATTCAATATCATCTGGGGATGGGACAGGTATACTGAAGGAGGGCAGAAACCCAATGCAGAAGATAATACCGCCTATGGGCATAATGCAGAATTTGCGTGGCTGCTGATCCATGCTTTAAAAGTCATGGATCTGCCTGTAAAAGAACATGATGGAATGTTAAAGATCATCTTCGATCATACGGTCAATCATGGGATCGACCGGGAATATGGCGGGGTATATGTGGAAGGACCCCATTCAGGAGGTGTATATGACATGGAAAAGGAATTCTGGCAGCAGGCAGAGGTCATGATCGGAATGCTTGACGCATTCATTTATTTCCGTGACCCTGCATACCTCGATGCTTATGAAAATGTACACCGTTTCGTTTTTGATAAGATGATCAATCATTCCATAGGTGAATGGTGGCCGCTTCTGACAAGGGAGGGTATACCGGTCTGGACCCACATGAGTCATTCCTGGAAAGTGAATTACCATACCATCCGGTGTATGATCCAATGTATTGAAAGGATGAAAATCCTGGCGCAGGAATAGATTCTTATTTTTTACGGTCATCCGAACATGGACAATAAAATGATCTCCGGGATCCTTGAAAAGATCAGAAATGTGAAAATTGCCGTATATGGAGATTTCTGCCTGGATGCCTACTGGCTGATGGATCCTTCAGGATCTGAAATCTCGGTTGAGACAGGGATCCAGGCTGAGGCCGTCAGCAGGCATTATTATTCACCGGGTGGGGCTTCGAATGTTGTGGCTAATCTGGCGGCCCTTAATCCGGCTGAGATCCGGGTGATCGGTGTGACCGGCAATGATATTTTTGGCAGGGAATTGAGGCTGAAACTTCAGCGTTTAACGGTCGATATGAGTTCATTGTTTATCCAGCAGGATCATTTTGATACCTATACCTTCGTTAAAAAGTACATCGGGGAAGGAGAACAGCCACGCATGGATTTTGGTCTGCATAATGTCCGTTCTGTTGAAACTGATGAACTGATCCTGGAGAAGATTAAAAGGGCACTGGAAACTTCTGACGTCATCATCATCAACCAGCAGGTTCCTGGTAGTATTACCCGGCCTCAATTCATCGAACAGCTGAATGAAATTTTTGAGCATTATCAGAGCAAGTTGATCCTGCTCGATTCACGGCATTACAGCCGGCAGTTCAGGCATGTGTACCTGAAAGCTAATTTTGTCGAAATTGCAGGCCGGTATGGTGCACCTGCCGACCCGGAAGAATACATCCCGCTCGTTAAGATTCAGGAAATCGGGACGAGGATCTTTCAGGAATGGAGGAAACCGGTTTTTGTAACCTGTGGTGAAAGAGGAATAATGACTTTTGATGATGCAGGGATGCATTATACTCCCGGATTACAGATCCTGAAAAAGCTCGATCCTGTCGGGGCCGGAGATACTATGCTGAGCGCCCTTGCCCTGTGCCTGGGTGCGGGATATCCCCCGGGAATTGCAGCTGAATTTGCCAATCTGGCTGCGGCAGTCACCATTCAGAAATTATTTACCACCGGAACCGCCTCCCCGGAAGAGATCCTTGAAATCAGTATGGATCCTGATTATCATTATAATCCTGATCTTGCGGAAACTCCCGGCAAAGCCGGTTATATTCCCGGCACAAAGATCGAAATATGCGAAAAAAATATCCTGGATAATAAATATCCTTTAAAGCATGTCGTGTTCGATCATGATGGCACCCTCAGCACCTTGAGGGCCGGCTGGGAAAAGGTCATGGAAGATTTCATGATCAGGGTCATTTCAGGTGGCGTTGAGAAAATGGAGGGAGACAAAATGCCGGGGAAAGTACGGGAAAGGGTTAAGGAATATATTGCCTTGTCTGCAGGAGTGAGGACCATCATTCAGATGAAAGCACTTGCTGACCTGGTGGAGGAATTCAACGTGGTGCCGGAGCCGGAGAGACTGGATGCGTATGAATATAAAAAACTTTATCTTCTGGATCTGATGAAGATCGTTAACCGGCGGCTGGAAAAAATGGAAAGGGGCGAAATGGGCAGGGATCAGTTCATCATTCCCGGCACAATGGATTTTCTGGAATCGCTGAAAAAGCTGGGGGTAATCATGTATCTGGCCAGTGGCACCGATGAACCGGACGTCAGAAAGGAAGCAGGGATCCTTGGGTATGCGCAGTACTTTGGAAACCAGATTTACGGATCCCGGGAAGATATGCAATCCTTTTCGAAAAAAATTCTGATGGCAAGGATCGTACAGGAGAATAATCTGCGAGGGAATGAACTGATGGTGGTGGGAGATGGCCCCGTGGAGATACGTGAATGCAGGAAAAGGGGTGGATTGTCCCTTGGAATGGCCACGCATGAGGATGGGACCGGGGGTGCCAACATGGAAAAGCGGCGAAGACTGATCCGGGGTGGTGCGCATCTGATCCTGCCGGATTTTCGTGAAGTAGATAATCTATTAAGAATGGTCATCAAATGAGGGAAGGAATGAAATTTATATTACATCTTTCAACCGGATTTGCATGCGGGTAATACTTACTTCCTTGGATTGGGTGGTTGTGGTTATCGCTTTATTCGGCAGCCTGACAGCCGGATTATTTATTGCTTACCTGGCTAAAGCCGGAAAAACACCGGCCAATTTTTTTCTGGGAGGCAGGAAAATAACCTGGCCCATTGTCGGCGCATCCCTGTTTGCCACCAATATCGGCGCCGAACATCTGGTTGGATTGTCGGGGGATGCTTACCGGTATGGATTGAGTGCCGGAGCCGTCGAACTGACCACCGTTATCACCCTGGGATTCGGATGCGCTGTACTTTTCCCATATTATATCAAAAATCAGATCTATACCATCCCCGAATTCCTTGAAATGCGCTACAACCGGAATGCCCGTCTTTTTTTCTCTGGCCTGATGCTTGTGATCAGCGTCATGACTAAAATGGCCTTTACCCTTTTCGCCGGGGCACTTGTGTTGAACAGCATTCTGGGATTGGAGGTGATGACGACGGTCATCATCATTGGCATGGTTACGGCGGCATTTACCATGATCGGTGGTTTTACGGCAGTTGCCTATACTGATTCCATCCAGGCCATTCTGATGATCATCGGATGCAGCCTGATGTTTATCCTGGGCATGCAGGAAGTGGGCGGATGGGAGGGACTGACGGCCAGGGTTCCGGATGCCATGCATGTGGCCAAACCCTATGATGATCCGGTTTATCCTTTCTGGGGAATCCTGGCCACTGCCTTCTATGCCGGCATCTTTTACTGGGGGATTGACCAGGTGAATGTACAACGTGTTCTGGCTGCCCCAACCATACAGCAGGCCCGATGGGGAGCCATGTTTGCGACATTTCTCAAGTTATTCCCCGTATTCATTTTTGCAATGCCCGGGGTGATCGCCCTTGCCTTGTATCCCGGGCTTGACGAAGATGCCAGCAAGCAGACTTTCGTTCTGTTGCTGAATGATCTTCTTCCCTCCGGGATCAGGGGCCTTGTACTGGCATCACTCCTTGCTGCCCTGATATCCTCACTGATCGCGGTTTTAAATTCAGTTTCAACGATGACCGTCCGGGATTTCATCCTGGAATTCAGGCCCGGAACCTCGGAAAAAATGCAGGTATTCATGGGCAGGATCGTGATCCTGATCGCTACTTTTTTTGGGATTGCTGCCACCTATCTGATTTATAAGTCCAGCGAAGGGCTGTATAAATATCTGCAGACCATCACGGCCTATCTTGTTTTCCCGGTGATCCCTGCTATCCTTTTCGGGATCATCAGTAAAAAGGTCACACTCAGGGGGGCGTATGTTTCTATTATTGCCGGGATCCTCCTCGCCACCGTTTTCGTCACGGATCAACTCATCGGGATCGAGAAGGGACGGCAGTTGTTCCCGTATCTTCATTATGACATGACGTATAATTTTGGGTACCGGGGATTATGGGGAACATTACTGATCATGGTCGTGTTGTTCTTTGTTTCTGCGTTTACCCGAAAGACAGATCCGGTAAAACTGGAAAAGACCACGATCAACTGGGGCAGGAAATTTGAACCCATCCGTGGATTTAAGGATTGGAGGCTGCAGTGGATTATCCTCGCCATGGTGACGATAATGATCTATGCATGGTTATGGTAGCAACTGCGAAAGAAAAGCCGGGTTGGATTTTGCACAAGGGAAACAGCTTCTGGTTGGCATTTCAGGATTCGTCTGTTTCAAGAATACAACGGATGGCTCCGGTTGAGCTGCCGGCTGGGGGCAGGTTAAAACTCTGATTACCTCGGAGAGGTTATGATTTTTGTAGGTCAGGATACCAATCTTGCCCAACCTCGGAGAGGTTGTATTGTTGTCATAGGTTGAAACCACGTTTAAAAACCCGCCTGGTTTCGTATCAATCCGGCAATAACAATCTACGCAGGTCCGATACGCTGTCAGCCATATAGGTGGGCGCCAGGGATTTAATATCGTCCTCATCACCATAGCCGTATTTAACCCAGATGGAATCCATACCATGATGCCGTGCACCCATGATATCATGCATGCGGTCGCCGATCATGATGAAATTTTCTACAGGGACCTCAGGATGCCGGTCCAGGATATGCTGAATGATCTCCTTTTTATCCATCCTGGATCCGTCCATGTTACTTCCCACCACATCAGCCAGGAACGGACCTATTTTAAAATGTATTACGATTTTTTTAGCATAAAAAGTAGGTTTGGCCGTGGCAAGCATAATTATTCTCCCTCGTTCATGAAGGGACTTGAGCAGGCCGGGAATCCCTGGATAAAGTTTATTTTCATAGATCCCCTTTTTACGGAAATATTCCCGGTAAACTTTAACGGCTTTTTCAGCCATAACCGGATCGAATGCATAATGTTCCTTGAGGGATTGAATAAGCGGCGGACCGATGAATTTTTTGAGGATTGAAGGTTCCGGATGATCGATCCGGTAATGGGTCAGGCAGTGCCGGATCGAATTCAGGATGCCTTCTTCCGAGTCCGTGATGGTCCCATCGAGGTCGAAAAGGAGGTGCGTATAATATTTCATTGGATTTTTGGCTGCCATGATGATCAGCTGTTCTTTCCCGGCTGCAATATTAATCAAATATGGAGTTATCTGCTCCGGAAGGAATAATCAAGTTTTATTCCCAGTACGCCAATG
>JAGTVG010000093.1 GCA_018224645.1 Cyclobacteriaceae bacterium | reverse complement strand
GTGAAGGTGCATATTCACTCGCAGGTGAAATTCTCTGGACGGGGAACAGTTCCTTTGTGTTGACAGATAGCAACCATAAACAAGCCATCAGAAAGGCCCTGAAAAAGACTGAAATTGATGGCATGGAAGACAATGAATGGCAGGAAAATGAGGAATATGCCGTGACGGCCAGCAATCATCCCAATACGGATCCGGATCTTAAGGCATACTGGAAGTCAAGCTATGATGATGAGTTCCTGTATTTTTTCGTCCGGGTGATGGATAGAACAAACCTTCAGGGCAGGAAAGTTGAAATTAACCTGCAGGGAACGCCATTTAACCGTTTCAGGGCTATCAGGTCAACCGACGAAAAGGAAACCGCCCGGAGCCAGGGGATCGTGGAGGCGGAGAATGGCAAAATAACCTATGAGGTGCCGCCACGATCGGTCACTACATTTACCGGGATCAGATAATCGACATGTGGGCAGCATTTTTCAATTTTATATTGGTTTATTTTGTTGCATCGTTGCTTCTTGGATACATCCCGGTTAACACCGGATTCACACAACCCGAGAACGGCACCGATATTTTTATCAGGTCCAATGGTGTTCATACGGATTTTGTTTTACCCATGGTGAATGATCATATGGACTGGAGAAGCTATTTTGATCCTGCTGATTTTGGAAGAAAAATGCAGTTTGCACCATACATCGCATTCGGTTGGGGAGACAGGGGTTTTTACCTGAATACCCCGGAATGGTCGGATCTCACGCCGGGAACAGCCATAAAAGCGATGTTCATACACAGCCCGTCCGCCATGCATGTTACCCTGTATGGTCAGCCGGACCCTGGTAAACACACAAGAAAAATAAGGGTAAGCCCCGCACAGTATATCATGATCAGAAATTATATTCTGGATTCCTTTATAACGGATCCAAACGGCCGTCCGGTCAGGATCGATCATCCGGGTTATGGAACTGCTGACCTTTTTTATGAATCCGCACTTTCCTTTCATCTGTTCAGGACATGTAATGTCTGGACGAACAATGGACTGATCCGTTCGGATATCCGAACCTCAGCCTGGACTCCCTTCGACAAGCCGATTTTGTACCAATTGTCCAGAATTAATTAAATTTATGGAATCTAAGAACCGGAATGCGTAAGAGATGAAAGAAAATGCCAATCATCACCACGATGAAATCAATTTACGGGGCCGTAAACTGATCATCACGATCGTTCTTAATCTGTTGATCACCATTGCACAGATCATCGGTGCAATCTTTGCCAATTCTCTTGCGCTGCTTTCCGATGCATTGCATAATTTCAGCGATTCATTCTCCCTCGTGATCACATATATTGCCAATCAGCTTACCAAGAAAAAATCAACGAAAAAGGAAACTTTCGGTTATAAAAGGGCTGAAATTATCGCCGCCTTTATTCATGCATCCTTCCTCCTGATCATTGCGGTATATATCATCTATGAATCCATACGACGGATCCTTTCTCCGTCCACCCTGGAAGTTGATCCGGTTCTCGTGATGGCCCTGGCCGGGTTCGGCATTATCATGAACGGATTGAGTGTGCTGATCATTTACGGCGATTCCAAAAAGAATATCAATCTGAGATCTGCCTATGTACATCTTTTTTCCGATATGCTATCATCAGTTGCGGTTCTGCTCGGGGGGGCTGCCATATATTTTTTCGATATCTCGGTCATCGATCCGATCCTTTCCTTTGCCATTGCCATATACCTGATCGTCTTCGGATGGAGACTTGTCAAGGAAAGTACCAAGGTTTTAATGCAGTTCACACCCAAAAATATTGATATTGAGGAAATTGCCAGGGATCTGTCGACATTCAGGGAAATCAGGAACATCCATCATGCACATGCCTGGCAGTTGAATGATGATGAAATCATGTTTGAAGCTCATATTGAATTTGCAGATAACCTGACCATCAGTGAGGCATGCGAGGTGATGGCCTCTATGAAGGATCTTTTAAATCAGCATTTCAATATCCATCACACCACCTTCCAGCCTGAATTCCAGGGGAATTGCAAAAAGGATCTGATCCATCAATCCCATGAACATTCTGATTGATTATTCCCGCGCAAAAGTTAGAGATCCATTGTTTTCCTGCTGCATATTCATCTGGAAGTAAGCTGTTCCCTGCACGTCTGTCAGAAAATCGGCAACCATCATGAAATTTTTAATGATTTCATTATTGCGGTTTCCTTTGGCAAAGATGCAGCCATTTTCTTCCACGATGATGATTTCAGGGATAGAGCATTCCTTTTCACCGATTGAATAACAATCCTTGTTTTTTTCTGTACAGGCGGTAATGAAATCCTCCTCCGCGGCTGTGTAGGACCCTTTGTTCCGGTCAATCGTAAAGGCACAGGATGTGCTGACCGTTGCTGCCGTTAAGATGGTTAAAATTAAATTTTTCATGGCTTTCTGTTTTATCCTTCTATTAATGATAAAATGTGCGAAAGGTATGCCATTATTTTTAATTAATTGATTTACAGAACCTTATGATTATTTTTTCGGGAAAAATATGTTCATTTATGAACACTTCAGGGAAAACTGTTCCGGAAACAGCTGTTTTTTAAGGTTAATAAATTCCTGTGGACAGTGGGCAAAGATATATTAACATAATATTTACTTTGGATGCAAAAATAGAACACCTCCGGAGTTCCGGGAACTACCGGTAAAGTGCTGTAAAAATACAACTTCTCCGGGGTAGCATTCGAAAGATCCCGGGTTCCTGACATTCGGAAGGAAAATTCAAAAGGAAGGTGTGATTCAATGATAGAATCTCCTGCATGTTTGTTATAGATCCCCAACACCGCTGATCACTCCAGTTCAATCAGCCTGAAACTGGCTTCCAGAGTTCCAACAGACAAGGTATAAGTTCCGGGTTCCAGGATGGGATTTCCCTTTTCATCAGGAAATGCCAGGTGGACTCCGGGATCAATTTCAAAAACGAAATCCTTCGTTTCGCCAGGCAGCAGAAACTGTTTATCAAAAAACTTCAGCTGTCTCACCGGCCGTGTAAAGGAAGCCACCTCATCGGAAATAAACCAGAGAACTGCTTCCCTCCCTTCACGCTGCCCGGTATTTTTCACCTTTACCGAAGCCAACAATTTGCCGGACTCATCCAGGACTGTGTCAGAAAGGACCAGGTCGGCATAGGAAAAGGAAGTATAACTCATGCCGGTTCCGAATTCGCCGATGGTATACCGCTGGATCTCTTCATTATGGATGTTCAGCGGAGAAAAAACCATATGTTTATGATTGTAGGATATAATATGACCTGAATTCAACGGATAGGTAATCGACATTTTCGCACTGGGATTGATCCTTCCCCGTAATATTCCCGCAATCGCTTCCCCGCCAAACATTCCCGGCAGTCCGGCAAAAATAACTGCTTCACATTCATCGAACAATTCTCCCAGGATCCTCGGACGGCCTTCAAGCAGTATCAGAATGACTGGCTTTTTCGTAGAAACAGCCGTTTCAATCAATTTGATCTCATCCTCTGGCAATGAAAGATCATCAATATTGCCCCAACCTTCAGCATATGGTTTTTCCCCCGTAACGATCACGATGGCATCGGCCAGCCCTGCATGCCATCTCAGGCTCTGAAGGTCAGTCCTGACGATGGTTGTATTTTCATATTCGTCCTCAAGCGCCTGAACAACCGTCTTAATGGATTCCGGATACAGCGTTTCATCACTCCCCTGCCAGGTATATGTCCACCCGCCGCATAACGCCATTCTGGAATCCGCATTGGTACCCACAACCACCAGACGTCCCGGGCGGATAAGCGGCAGGAGGTTTCTCTCGTTTTTAATCAGGACAATGGATTCGGCAGCAGCATTCTTCGCCGCCTGGTGCGCTTCTTCACTCCCGATCTCACCAAAGTATTCATCCGATGGAAAAGGATGTTCAAATAGTCCCAGTCTGTATTTTAACCGTAATATTCTTTTAACCGAGAGATTTATCCGATCTTCAGGGATCCGGTCTTCCTCAACAAGTTCTCTCAGGTAATTGCAGAAGTCGATGGTTGTGGGGGTCATGGACATATCGATCCCGGCCATAACCGCCATAAACGTAGCCTCTTTTTCATTTTCCGCCACTTTATGTTCCCTGTATAATTTGATGATGTCCATGTAATCGGTGATCACAACTCCCTCAAACCCGAGCTGATCCCGTAAAAGGGTTGTGAGATAATAATAGGAAGCATGCACCGGCTTGCCGTTGATTTCGCCGGAATTCACCATGACGGACTTTACTCCGGCTTTTATCGCCTCAAGAAACGGAGGGATCAAGGTCTCCTGTAAACGCTGCCCGGAAATTTCCATTGAAGTACGGTCCCAGCCTGATGAGGGAAGCGAATAACCCACAAAATGTTTTGCACAGGCTGCCATAGCATAGGGTCCCACACGTGTTTCCTGTAATCCCCGGATGTAACCGGACCCCATCACGGAGCAAACGTAGGGATCCTCTCCAAAGGTCTCATACAATCGTGGCCATAATTTGTTTTCTCCGACATCCAGTACCGGGGCAAAATTCCAGTGATGCCCCAGGGCTGCAGCCTCCTTTGCCGTAAATATACCTGTCTGGTGCGCCAGTTGGGGATTGAAGGAAGCCGCCAGGTTCATGTTATGTGGGAAAATAGTGCCCTCAAGCAGATAATTTGTCCCGTGTACATGATCAATCCCGAATATGATGGGAATTTCATTCCTGGAACTTGCCAGATTGATTGATTGCAGACGGCGGCCAACTTCATACCATTCCCTGGCAGATCTTGTTCCGCCCGTCAGGAAGGACCCGATATGATATGCGGAAATGACCTCCGCAAGTTTAACAGAATCTATTACCGGAGCCTGCCCCCCGGTCCCGACCACCATAGAGGCGTCCACACCGAAAAAGGCTTCGTTCAGCTGGGTCATCTGCCCGATCTTTTCCGTCAGGTCCATCCGCTGCATCAGATTGTCAATAAAATCTTCCATTTCCTCATTGTCGGTACGCTCGTGGGCAATCCGTTCAAAGACAGAAAGATCCCTCGGATCATCAGAATAGCGATTTTTACACCCGATCAGTAATGTAAGGATCACCAAAAAATAAACTTGCATTGGTTTCATAACTACCCAATATTGAATCCTTGAATATATTTAAACTATAAAAAAATGATGTTACGGGTGATAATTCTGAAAAATACGATATTTTTAGTTTTAACAAAAATATATCATCCAATATACATCTGAAGAACAATACAATTCCATCCAATCATTGAACGAAGCAGGCAGGTATATTATTGAATTCAGCGAATTGGTCTGGGGATATCCTCTGCTGGTCCTGTTATTGGGAGGAGGGCTGTTTTTCCTGTTTTATTCCGGGCTGGTACCGTTCAGGTTCTTCAGGCATTCCCTGCAGATCATCAGGGGAAAATACAACGAAGACCAGGACCCGGGCGATATCAGTCATTACCAGGCATTGTCAACC